>CAMHMG010000175.1 GCA_946186175.1 uncultured Clostridia bacterium
AAGTCAGGATATGAAGGGTCAGGTGCACGCTAATGCTGCTGCTTACGGTAATGCCAGAAAACAGGTTGTGCTTATTGATGACGCAAAGCTTGAGCAGATGGCTAATGATGAATCATTTAGAAAGAAGTATGAGGGCATTATAGCTATGGCTTCAAGCCAGCTTGAGAATGCGAAGAACAGTCTTGCAAGCAGTGGAGCGGCTATTAAGAACTTCGGAATATCGGTTAATGCCGACGGTTCGACCAGTTTCTTTGCAACATTGGAGAAGTCGTCTGCAGATCAGACGAAACGTCTTGAGAAGAAGCAGGAAGAAAAGAAAGCTGCCAAGGTAAAAGAGAAAAAACAGGCAGAGAAAAAAGCAGAAAAGAAGGCAAAAGAGGAGAAGTTAGAGAAGACAAGACAAGAGCGTAAGGCTGAGAAGAAGGAACGTGAGGAAAAGGTCGATGGGGATGATGAAGCAGTAAGTCAGGCAGATAATAAGGAATACATAGAGCTTGAGGCTGACTCAATGGATGAACTTATTGATCAGGTCAACAGATATGCCTTCGACAATTCTTCAAGATCAGTAATGACAGAGAAAGAGATGGCTGTAGGCCGGACTATTGATTTTAAAGGATAATTCTCGGGATTGGTTATGAATAAATGGATGTTTAAGGTAAATGCAGGCAGTATTGCTTTGATCCTGCTATGCACAACAATTAATATTCTCGGCAGTATGCTTGCAAAGGCACTTTATCTGCCGTTCTGGTTTGATTCGATAGGGACTTTTATGGCTGCTGTTTTATTGGGGCCGGTAGCAGGTGCGATATCAGGCGGATTGATGAACATTATTCTTGCGTTATTCAATCCTCAGCAGATATGGTTTGCCATTGTAAGTATCGTAGGTGGTCTTTCGGTCGGACGTTTCTTCCCGAGAGACAGGAATATAGAACCGTTTTCGGTTATAGCAACCGCGCTTTTTGCCGGGTTTGTTATGACGGTTGTATCCACTCCGCTTAACATGTTCTTTAATTCCGGCTATGTTGGCAATCCATGGGGCGACGCCCTTGTTGAAATGATGTCACAATACATTAGTCTTAAAACTGTGTGTTGTGTTGCGGGAGAGCTGCTTGTCAACATGCCGGATAAAGCGATAAGTATTGTTATTGCACTTACCATATTGTTTTTTGTAAGAATGCGTGCAGACAAGAAGAATGTTATGCAGAAATCTATATTGCTCATAGTGTCTGTAATGTCTGCGTTTGCAGCTGCATTTATCAATGCAGAGAAGGTATGTGCAAAGAGTGATTATGCTTCTGACTATGCAGCGGTCATTTACGGTATGGATGACGGTCTTGTTTCTGCTGAAATTAATTCAATAGAGCAGACAAATGACGGATATATATGGGTGGGAGCATATTCAGGTCTTTACAGATATAACGGCTCTGAATTTGTTCAGATGCATATAGATGACAGGATCAACAATGTAATATATCTTTACGAGGATGACGAGAAAAGACTATGGATAGGCACAAATGACTGTGGTGTCGCATGTTACAATATCGAAACCGGTGAGGTTAAATTCTATACAACGGATGATGGTCTGTCGTCTGATTCCATTCGCTCAATATGTGAGGATGAGGATGGGCACCTTTACGTCAGTACAACAGACAAACTGTGCCGGATTGACGAGTCGGGTGATATTCATGTATATGAGGAGTTCCCCTTCATCAACTGTGTTTATTCTTTGAACCGTATGGGAGATAGTTGTATAACAGGTGTTACTTCCGACGGTCTCTTTTTCATTCTTGATCAGGACAAACTTGTTGCAAAAAAGAGAAGTGAGGATGTTGATTATTCATTTACCGCTTCTGCCTGTGGCAGGGATGGGGAAATACTGGTCGGAACATCTTCTGATAAACTTCTGCGATTCTCCTATGATGGGAACGGAGAACTTAAATCATTATCGGACATTTCTGTAGCAGGAATCAACTATGTCAATTACATTTCCTATAATCCCAAAGAAAACGGTTATTTTGTCGGAGCCTCTACGGGTCTGGTGTTCGTGGATGAAAATGACAAGGTGACAACACTTTCAAGAGATGATTTTAAGAGCGGAATAAGTGATGTCATTACCGATTATCAGGACAATATATGGTTTGCATCAAGCAAGCAGGGAATAATGAAGCTTTCTTATAATCCATTTTCTGACGTGTTCAAGAAAGCAGGTATTTCATCTGCTGCGGTAAATGCGATATTTGACGACAATGGCAGGATATACGTCGGAACGGATACAGGGCTTTTGATAATAAGCGGTAAGGATTGTAAGCAGATAAATGACAGCGCCCTGACAAAGATGTTTGACGGAGTTCGCGTGCGTCACATTATGAAAGACAGCAGAGGCAATCTTTTTGTAAGTACGTATGGTACTGACGGACTCATATGTATATCTTCATCAGGAGATGTAACTCATTATGGAAGTGACGAGGAAGACGTACTTGGTGGAAGATTTCGTCTTGCAGTAGAGCTTAGTGATGGCGTGATAGTTGCGGTCTCTACTGAAGGGTTAAATTATATAAAAGACGGAAAAGTAATAAAAACTCTTGGCACTTTGGATGGCTTAGAAGTCCCTCAGATATTATCACTTATGGAGACTGAGGACGGAGAGCTTCTTGCAGGTTCTGACGGTAACGGTATATATGTAATAAAGGACCGGCAGGTGGCCGGTCATATAGGAGAAGCAGAGGGTCTTCTTTCGCAGGTTGTCCTTCGAATCGTGAAATGCAGTGGCGGCTACATATATGTGACCAGTAACGGATTGTATTATGATAACAGAAAGGATACTGTCAGAAAGCTCAAGGCTTTTCCGTATAACAACAACTATGATGTCTATATTACCGGCGAAGGAGATGCATGGATAAGTTCAAGTGCGGGGATATTTGTTGTCAGAGAGGATGCGCTGATCAAAGACAAATACTATCAATATATTCTCCTTAATCATACCAGGGGCTTTGATACAACCCTTACCGCCAATGCGTGGAATGCTGTTGCAGGCAGTGACATGTATCTGTGCTGCACAGATGGAATAAGAAAGATTAACTTAGATACATACAATGATCTGAATGATAATTATAAGATGGTGATTTCTTCATTTACCGATGATGGCGAGCAGGTGGCAGAGAAGGATGGAGTATACGATATACCGTCAGGAAGCGGGCGTATCGAAATCAAGCCGGCGGTACTCAATTATTCTCTTTCAAATCCTCTTGTGTCGGTGCATCTTGAGGGAACTAATGAAGAGGATGAGATAATGTATCAGAATGAAATGACCGAGCTTTCATATACAACACTTCCCTACGGCAATTATCGTCTCTCGGTTAAAGTGCTGGATGAGCTTTCGGGAGAAGTAAAGCGTGAGGAATCATTTAATATACATAAGGATTCGGAGTTATACGAAAGAGGATATTATAAGCTGTATCTGATATTTGTATCGGCTATGCTAGTCGCTTTTCTTGCGTGGATGATAGCCAAGATGGGCAATATGGCTGTCATTAACAGGCAGTATGAACAGATAAGAGAAGCTAAGGAGGAGGCGGAGTACGCCAATAAAGCCAAATCCATTTTCCTTGCTAACATGTCTCATGAGATAAGAACGCCTATCAATGCGGTTCTCGGAATGGATGAAATGATCCTTAGGGAGAGCAATGAGAAGGAGATCAGAGGATACGCCTCCGATATATATACTGCAGGTAATACATTGCTCTCGCTAATAAATGATATTCTGGATTCCTCTAAGATCGAATCCGGCAAAATGGAGATAATCCCTGTAGAGTATGAGCTTTCAACACTTATAAGAGATCTTGTCAATATGATAACGCCCAAGGCAGTGAATAAAGATCTTTCTCTGATAACGGAAGTGGACAGTAATCTTCCTAAAGTGCTTTTTGGTGATGATGTAAGAATCCGACAGGTTATTACAAACATTCTGACCAATGCGGTGAAATATACCCATGAGGGCTGTGTGTGGTTAAGAGTATCCGGCAGGACTAATGAAGATTCTATGATCTTGCATGTTGAGATTGAAGATACCGGAATTGGTATCAAGGAAGAAGACCTTCCGAAACTTTTTGAAGCATTTCAGAGAATAGAAGAGGGAAAGAACAGAAACATTGAAGGTACCGGACTTGGAATGAATATTACACTCTCTCTTCTTTCAATGATGGGCAGTGAGCTTAAGGTTGAAAGCGAGTATGGTAAGGGCTCGAAATTCTATTTTGACTTAGAGCAGAAGCTTATAGATCCTACGCCTATAGGTGATTTTGGAAACGCTGTAAACACTGCGGATGAGAGATATCATCATGAGAGTGCATTTATTGCACCGGATGCTCAGGTGTTAGTTGTCGATGATAACGAAATGAACCGCAAGGTCTTCAAAAGTCTTCTTAAGGTTACGAGGGTTAATATAAGTGAGGCTGAAAACGGCTTTAAGGCATTAGAGCTTGCAGAGGGTGAGCGCTTTGATATGGTGTTCATGGATCACATGATGCCTGATATGGACGGCGTTGAGACGATGGAGAGGATGAGAAAGCTTGAGGGATATGATAAGATTCCGATATTTGTATTAACCGCTAACGCCGTAACCGGTGCTAAGGAAAGCTATCTTGCGAAGGGCTTTGACGGTTTCATTTCAAAACCGATAGTATCTGACAGATTAGAGGAAGCACTTAGAGATACACTTCCCTCTGAACTTATAAAACCCTATGAAGGTGATGCTGGGGAGACGTCCTTATCAGAAAGCAATTATGCACCTGCATCATTAGAGGAACTGCCTGCCATTGACGGAATTGACTGGAATTATGCATGGATGCATCTTCCTGATATGGAACTTTTGGAAGATACCGTAAGAGATTTCCATAAGGTGATAACAAATCACGCTGATAAGTTAAGCCGAATGTATAAGGATATTGAGGAATCTAAGGGATTAAGTGAAGCTTCCACAGAGGCATTTAGCGCATACAGAATCCAGGTGCATGGAATGAAGAGTGCGGCGGCAACGATTGGAATTGTGCCGCTTGCAGGAATGGCTAAAGTATTGGAGTTTGCGGCAAGGGATAATGACCTTGAAAGGATAGAGTCACTTCATGGAACATTTATTGAGGAATGGACCACCTATGAGGAGAAGTTAAAAGGCGTATTTGGCATCGGTGCAGACGAGGCTTCAGGTAAGACCGGTGACGAGGATATGCTAAGGGGAATGCTGCAGATGTTAAAAAATGCATTTGAGGACTTTGATGTTGATGCTGCAGATGATATAATGAAGAAGATAAAATCTTATTCTTATTCTGATAAGATTGACGAATATGTCAAAGATCTCTCCGGAGCGGTTGCTGATCTTGACGAGGATGCTGCGAATGAGATAATGAAGAGTATTGAGGAGGAGCTTGAATGAATACGATAATAATGATAGGTAAAATGAATGAGTTGGTGAAAAATATCAACAGATTCTTGAAACAGTATTTCAGCATGCAGCTCTGCCCTGATAATACGAAGAATGCTATAGGCATGGTTAAGGTTGTTGAACCGCAGCTTATTCTTATTTCGCTGCTTGGTTTCTACGAAGGTGATGAGGAGTTGTTTGCCACTCTGAAAAAGGAGTTTCCGCAGATTCCTGTTATCACGATCGGGACTGAGGGTGAGAGCAGGATGTTTATGAAATATTATGAGAGTCCACAGTTTGAAAATCTTGTACGTCCGCTGGATAATGCCTCTATATTAACAGCTATCTGTAATAGGTTAAAGATCAATGAGAATGAATTAAATGAGCGCGTATCAGTCAAAGAAGATACAAGGAAAAAAGTGCTCGTAGTTGATGATAATGCAACAACACTCCGAAGTATCAAAGGAATGTTAGAAGAAAAATATAATATAACACTTGCCAATTCGGGAATGAAGGCTCTTGCAGCAATAGGAAAGAGCAGACCGGATGCTATTTTGTTAGATTATGAGATGCCGGTGTGTGACGGCAGGCAAACTCTTGAAATGATAAGGGCAGACGAAGATATGAATTCAATTCCTGTTATATTTTTAACCGGAGTTAATGACAGGGAACATATCTCAGCAGTGCTCAAACTCCGGCCTGCAGGTTATTTGTTGAAACCTGCTGTACCGGAAAAACTGATCGAGGCTATAGAAAAGGCAACTGCTTAGTATGTCTTACGTGTTCATGAAGAATTATTGACTGGTCAGTTGTTTTCGCATCTGTCTCGGAGAAATACCGTATTTTCTTTTGAATATTCGATTGAAGTTTGACAGATTAGTAAAACCGCATTGTAATGAAATGTCAAGTATGGAGTCCGCTGTGTTTGTTAATAACGTGCGGGCTTCTGTTACTCTGTAGTCATTTAAGTATGTAACAAAACTCATCCCTGTATGGGTCTTGAAGAATTTCATAAAGTGAGAAGGACTGTAATGACA
>CAMHMG010000176.1 GCA_946186175.1 uncultured Clostridia bacterium
TCGAGTAACGGCGATACGTCCGGAACGTGTATATTGGAACACACAATCGAAGGCAATGTAGATACATTTAAAAAATCATATAATTTTAATGAAGTGGTTAATGACGTGTATCCTACTGTTACTACTACAAAATGCGAAAATGGAACAAAGACAACAACTGTAACAAATAATGCATATACAATTACATTCTCAGGAGCTAAAAGTAATTCAAGCAGGACTATGACAACAAACGGAACTACAACAAGTACTTCTTATGGTAACGGTGGTCATAAAACTGAAACGAGCTTTACTACAGGTACAACTTATGTTCAAAATACTGATAGTAATAATACTAAAGCCGGTACAAATACTTATTATGCATTTGATAAAGACGGTAAGGCTCATGGCTCTGTTTATGTAGGTACTACTACATATCAAAGCGGTACTCCTTCTCAATCAAGTTCTGCATCTTATACGGCAGATGGTAAGACGTACACTTATGATGTGGCTGCAACAGTTAGTATAGATTCGGCAAAGGCTGCACTTGAAGCAAGCGGAGCAGTGTATAACGATGTTGATACAAAGACATTACTTGCAACTCCTTCAAAGAGTACAACTACATATAAGTATGACAAGGCCGGTAATGTGAAATCTGCTAAGAAGAGCGGAACAGAAACAAAAATTGTGCCTGTTAAGGATGAAGTATATGGTAATACTATATTTGAGTGGAATGCCAAAGGAAAACTTGTAGTTAAGGAGACTGCGGTTACGCATAAGCTCACTGATAATGATGCAATGGATAACACAGTTAAGAAAGGAACTAAGGTTCTTACTAAGAAGATCACAGCTAATAAGTATTCTTATGACAGATCAAGCAGTTCAGAATCATATCTGAGCAGAGCGCTCTATACAATTAAGGGTAAGAAGGCTTCAGCAGCCAAGGCAGCTAAGAAACAGCAGTGGATCATTCAGAACGGCGCTCTTAACGGTGCGGTAGGTCTTAATTAATTATAATAAGTTAATATTTATTTTAAAGGGGTTACTGTGTATGCAGTGACCTCTTTTTTTGTTGAAAAAAATTAAGAAATCTGTAATTTTCTTTTTATTGCAATATTACAGAAAAAAGATATAATTAATAGCATAGGAGGTAGTGTGATATGAGAAGAAATTATAAGAAAAGAATCACAGTATTTGCGCTTGCGGCAGTTATGGCGACATCGGTTGCTCCTGCTGTTCCTTCAAGTGCAGGAGTAGTACAGGTATCAGAAGTAAGTCAATTAAGCGGCATTGAAGCAGCCGGGATATCTCTTAAAGAGACTCAGATGAGTAGACAGGCTGCTACATCATGGACATTTAATTATAACAATGATGCACTTGCTGAATCTAAATATAAGATTACAGGCAAAGATTATTCGTATGATGCCGGTACAAAAACAGTTAAGGAAACTGCTTATGAAAGTACAGAGTATACATTCAAACCAACAATGAGTGTCTTAGTATTTGATAAAGGAGACCGCACCAAGCCTGTCAAAGGCTCTATGATTATGGACGAAACCGGAAAATATGTTGTTGATAAAGCAGATATTTCTAAACAATATACAAAGCTTGAACCCGGTGTAAAATATGAATTTACTATCAATGCCGGTAATATCGGTGATCCCGGTGCGAAAGAGGTCGTAGGTTATGTATTTAAAGAGCCGGAATACCTACAGGCTCTTAGAACTGCTCAGGATATGGACAGAAAAGAGTATTGCGATGCGTATAAGACGGCTTGTGAATCAACTGCAGCGAATGTTACATATCCTGATGAGGATGATTACAAAACACATCAAAAGGCAATTTCAAAATCAGATTATTATATTATAACTACTCCGGTTGATATCGAAGTTATAATGGAAGCGGGTGTCAGGACCAAAGTGACATCTACCTCTGTTGAACTTGATATGTCTGCAAACGGAGCAGACGGATATGAATTATACCGTTATGATGGAAAGAAATATATTAAGATCGCAACAGTAGCGGCAGCAGTATATACAGATAAAGGTCTTGTTTCCAATACAACATATTCTTATAAGGTACGTCCTTATTATAGAAATGTTCAGACAGATGCTATTACATATGGTAAATATTCAACCATTGAAGCAACAACCGCAGGAAGTGCACTTAATCTTAAGGCAAAGGTCAACAAAAAGAATAAAGTTGAGCTTACATGGAAGAAAGTTACCGGTGTTACAAAGTATGAGATATATCGTGTAGATACTACTTCAGGAACATCCGTTATTACAAAGGGTGATGAGAATGCATTTTCTACAATGAAATTAATTGCAACAGTTAAGAAGAGTAAGAAGAAGTATACGGATAAAACAGTGAAAACTAACCGCTCATATTCATATGTTGTGCGTGCAGTTCTTACAAAAAACAAGAACGTTAAGAAAGATAAACAGCGTTATGTGACTGCAGCTGCTGATGTTTCAATTGCTTTTGGTGATATTAATGTTATAAACAACATAACTGCTGCCGACGGATCTGTAACTTTGCAGTGGGATAAAGTATACGGAGCAGATGGCTATGTTGTTGAGAAGAAGGAACATACCTATGAACCTGAGATGGCATTTTACAATGAAGAAAACAAAGAATATCCGTATGTATATGGAACAATAGATCCGGATGGTGCCGGACCTATGACAGCAGGAACATACATTTATTATTCGATTGATGGGAAGAATTACTTCCGATATTATATTGATGCAATGACCAAGATTGCATATCCTACACAAACTAACGGGGAAGTTATAGCTGATAATAAGCAATATAATGATAATGGAGAGTATTACGATGTAAATGAATACAATGCTTCTACATCCTCATATGAAACGAAGAGAACTTTAATAAAGGATGCTGCCCGCTATAAGTTAGATGACACAAACGGATATGTAGCTGATGCGGCAGGAGAATATGTAGTAACACAAATAGATGCATCAACAAAACAATATAAAAAACTTGCAGATGTATTAAAATATAGTGTCAGTTCATATCCAAAGGATAACACCGGAAAAGAAAAATACGAATATGCAATAGATACAAAGGGATTTTACAGAGTTGAGTGGAAAACTGATTCTATTAAACAGACAGATGGAACCTATAAACATGATTCCCGTATTATTACAAAAACTTATGTATATGTTCTTGATGGCGCGAACTTATACAATGTTTGTGATCCTGCAACAGGTGATATCAAGTATAAAGATACTACGGATTGGAAAGAAGTAACCAGATTAGGAAAGAATACAACTTCTTACAAGTTTGAAGCATCTACAGCTGTTAATCCAAACAAGGAAGTTGTTAATAAAACAGAGTATCAGATCAAAGCATATAAAGGAACTTCTATATATGGAGCTGCCAGAAACGTGACAACAACATATACAAAAGGACTTGTATCTAAGGTCACTGCTACAAAGACAGATAAAGGTATCAAGATTACATGGACACCTGTTACAGGGGCAGCATATTATAATGTATACCGCGTTAAAACAAAGGATGTTGTTAATAACAAAGATATTGGTGGTTATTATGATAGTTTTGAATTAAATGATGAAGATGGCGATAACTATTATAATATAGGTACACCGGTAACAAACTATGTTGGCATTACAGATCCTGTTGCTATTGATGTTGCTGCATGGAACAAGACTGTTGACGAAAGTATAGCACTGAGAAAGACCGATTATGAAGCTTATCTGAAGGATACATCCGCTAATAAAAAGGCTTTTGATGAGAGCAAGTATTTATCTAAAGATATGAAACTTAACGATAAGCATTCATATCATTATCAGAATTATAGTTACGCAACATCAGTGTTTACAGATACAGATGCATCTACAGGTATATTAGATTATGCAGGTAAGATATATTCGGGAAATGCTCTTGATAAAAATTATAAGACAAAAGATAATGATGGTAATGATCTGGCAACTCCTGTATGGGAATATAATTACAATCCTGTAGTTGATGATACATATGTAAAAGAGGCTGAAGTTAAAGCAGGAGTAAGCTATACATATTATGTAGTGGCTCATTTTGCAACCCCTAAGACTGTACAGGATTATAGAGGAACTAATGTTGATCCTAAGGATACCGATGATTATTTTAAAGTTGATAACGAGACAAGATGTGCATATAATACATCTGTTCAGGGAGCAAAATTATATAAGGAATACGGAGTATCTGCTCCTTCATTGAATTTCAAAGATCCTGCCGGAATAACAATTGGTGTTAAGACTGTTGGTTCTGCAACATTTACAACCAAAGTGGCAGCTAATAAACCCGCTATTAAGAGTGTTAAGGCTTCTAAGGGTAAAGTGACCGTTGCAATTAAGAAGAAAATTGCTAACGCAGATTATTATAAGGTATATCGTTCTACGAAGAAGAAGGGAAAATATACTTCTGTGGGCGTGACCAAGAATGCTAAGACTTTGAAGGTTGTTGATAACAGTACAATTAAAGGTAAGACATATTATTACAAAATAGTATCTGTTGTTAAGAATGAGACATTAGGCGAGGTGGAATCTAAGGCATCTGCAATCAAGAAGGTTAAAGCAAAATAAATGGTTTTATGAATTAAAACTATTATGCTCCTTCTTAAGTTCCTGATATAATTTTATAGGTGTCCAGAATATGTTTGTTGGAGTAACAATTGCTTTAAGAGTAATGGGAGGAAGATGGTTGTCCTTAGCAGCTTGTAGAAAGCGGTCTGTCAACCCTGAATCCATTCCGGAGAATATCAGCATTTCAGATTCTAATTCGGCTCCGTTAAATGTGGAAGGAGTGCGAGGAAAACCCTGAATTCCTGCAAGATAGCCTAAGCTCTGCGAATATGAAGAAAGTTTAATATAAGATGATTTAATTGAAAGAGACCGGCACAGCTTCTCTATTGAGAGCTGCCGGTCTTTGTTCATGTTAAATAATAAGATTCGTGCCTGATTAGTCATAGAAATATATATGTCCTTTTACTGTTATATTGTAGAATTAATCGTATTATGTGTTTGATTATTATGTGTTTGATTATTATGTGTTTATAGATTCGTGCTGAATATATTGTGCATTATTAAAATTACATAGACTATCCGATAGATGCAAACAAAGCCGCAATCTCGTCAGGAGATAATTGTTTGTTGGGATCATCGGAAACCGGAGCGACTTGTACCGGCTCAGGAGCAGGTTCGGCAGCTGCAAATAAAGCCGCAATTTCGTCTGCTGATAATTGTTTGTTAGGATCCTCAGAAACCGGAGCTGCTTGTACAGGCTTAGGAGCCGGAGCAGGTTCTTCTTTCTTTGGAGCAGGCTCTGCCGATGCAAACAAGGCGGCAATCTCATCAGCTGATAACTGCTTGTTAGGATCGTCAGAGACCGGAGCAACTTGTACAGGTTCAGGAGCCGGAGCAGGTTCTTCTTTCTTTGGAGCAGGCTCTGCCGATGCAAACAAGGCAGCAATCTCGTCAGCTGATAACTGTTTGTTAGGATCGTCAGAAACCGGAGTGATTGCAGCCGGTTCGGGAGCTGCAGCCTGTTCGGGTTCGGATTCAGTTACACTTTCAAGACTTTCCTCATCAGATTTCCCAACCACAGTAAATGTTGGTGTGAATTCCGCTGTTTCATTTAACAATGCATCTATATCATCAATGGTCATGTCTTCGTTATTATCATCAGATGCTGTTGTGTTGTCAGATAAAACAGATTCATCGGTATCTGCAGGAGTTTCGTCAACTGCTTCGGGTACAGCCTCAGCTGTTTCGGCATCTGTAGCTTCAGAGAATTGTTCCTCTGTTTGAAGTGCCATAGCTTCAGGCGATTGCTCATCTGCAGGATTATCCATAGTGGCAAGTGTATCAATATCCGTTATGGAATCCATGGCTGCAGAAATATCCATTTCGGTCGGTGTGTCCATAACTGTAGGAATCTCAGTCATAGGAGATTGAGCTGCAGGAGTCTCGGCAATAGGAGTTTGAACTATAGGAGTTTCGACTACCGGAGTCTGCACCACAGGAGGAGTCTGATATACCGGCTGCATATTCATCTGTTGCATAGGCATCATAGGCTGCATCGGTACGGGCTGTACTTTGGATATATTCATTGAAATATTCTGCAATTCGTGAGCCACATTATTAATCTGCATACCAAGTGACTGATCCATGCCTGCAGGTTGTGATTTTAAGTAATCTACGATTGATTGAAGCATTGCAACCACGTCATTATTATTAGTTTGTGGTATCTGTTCAAAACCATGTGAAACAGTTTCGTTGATATTGTTCTTAATGTCCTTCATCGTTGAGATTAATTTGTTTGTATTGTTCTGATCATACTTTATGAGAAGTTTTGTTGATTTGTTCTGGGCATTGGCAAGAACAGAGAGATTCTTATGAAGAGCCT
>CAMHMG010000177.1 GCA_946186175.1 uncultured Clostridia bacterium
AGACAGAGAATGAATGGATGATTTAATTGAAATTATCACTTTACAAATCAGCAATATTCTGATATTATAGACAAGTCGTCAAGACAAGCTGGCGTGGCACAGTCGGTAGCGCACCTCATTGGTAGTGAGGAGGTCACGGGTTCGATTCCCGTCGCTAGCTTTGCATATTTGTTGATATATCAAGGGTAATCGGAACATTTTTATTATAATGTTATGATTACCCTTGATTACTTTTTATAAATTACTCATCATTTTATGGAAAATCATTTTAGGGGAAAAGGGGTTATTAAAAATAATAATGCACCTTAGGATACATATGGTCGCATACATAATGTGATCAACCGTTAAAAAGTGAAGAAACCTCGTAAGTTGTTGCTTACGAGGCTTTTAATTTGATATATTAAAGATTTGTTTAACCTTATCTCTGATTCTCGAAACGGCATTATCAATAGATTTTGTTGGTTTTCCAAGTTTTTTGGCAATATCGTTATAAGATAGGCCGTCTAAATATAGTGGTAATACCGTTTGTTCCATTTTACTAAGGCGGGATGACAATAAACGTTCAATGCTTGTGGCATTTTCCTGGTCGAGGATGACATGCTCAGGGTTGGTTTTGTTATCGGCTTCAAGATTTTCTATTAATTGTATATCGTATTCGTTAGCGCTGCTGTAGAAGGAGATATAACTGTTAAGAGGAGAGTGCTTTTCACGATTGGATGCTTTGATCGCTGAATATATCTGTCTCTTAATACATAGCTGTGCATAAGTATAAAATGATGCAGTATTATTATCATCATAGCTTTGTATTGCTTTGAACAGTCCTATTAATCCTTCCTGAGTCAGATCCTCGTCGTCTGCGCCTATTAGAAAGAGGGTACGGGTCGATTTGATAACCAGAGGATAATATTTTTTGACAAGATATTCAGTAGCCTCCTGATTGCCGGATCTTATTTCTTTGATTAATTGTTCATCATGATATGTTTCGTACTTGTTAGTCATTATATATTCTCCGAGTAGTTGAAATGTATTAGAATATGCAAATGTTATTCAGCAGGTGTCGCATCTATAGGAGCTTCTGTCGGAGCTTCAGTTGCGGGTGTTTCAGTAGTGGGTGTTTCAGTTGCCGGAGCCTCAGTTGTTAGAGTTTCAGTAGTGGGTGCTTCAGTAGTCGTAGCTTCTGTGGTAACTGCTTCGGTAGCTGCCTCTGTTGTTGCATTTTCAGAGTCGTTGTTTTCAGATTTTGATTTCTTTTTCTTTTCCTTTTTATTATCATCATTAACCTTTTTGGTAATATCTTCGATACTTTCCTCAAAGTCTTTCTTTGTATCATCTGATGATTTGTTGTTATCTAAAGCGCTTTCAGTGGTTGTTTCTTTGTCTTTAAAGAAGCTTTCTTCCGTAGTTTCAGTTGTAGCAAGCTCTTTTTTCTTTTTTGTCCCACCACCGACAGAGTTAGCTACCAAAGTAATGAATCCAAGCAAAAGACAAGCGATGGCTATTACGAATAGTATCATAAGTATTGTCTTCAACATATCGCTGGTTGGAATAGTTCTTTCTCCGGCCATATATGTGTCATTAAGTTCTGTATCAGTATTTTTTCTTTTTGAAGATTTCTTGGATGTATCATATTTTTTCATGTCTTTTGTGTTCTTTTCTCTTGCCAAGCTGATCATATCCTTTCATTTTGTTCTATAAATCTTATACATAATACAACAAAAAAGTATAATAATCAAATGAATTTACCGATTTGTTGACGTAAATCTTCATTTGTGATACAATGCCAATAATTATGCGAAGTAGTAATGTTTTACTTTTACATATTTATCAAATATTTCGAGGTGACAAATAATGAGTAATACAGATATTAATAAAGTTGAAACAGAATCAGAAAATATTTCAGATGTTGTTTCAAGGAATTTTATAGAGCAGATAATCGATAAGGATCTTGAAGAGGGAAAGTATGATAAGATCGTCACCAGATTTCCACCGGAGCCTAACGGATATCTTCATATTGGACATGCCAAGTCAATAATCCTTAATTCGGGACTTGCGAAGGAGTATGGGGGAATATTTAATCTTAGATTTGATGACACTAATCCCACAAAAGAGAAGAGTGAATTTGTTGACTCGATCTTAGAGGATGTTAAGTGGTTAGGGGCCGATTTCAGAGATGAGATATTCTATGCATCCGATTATTTTGATGCTATGTATGAAGGTGCTGTTAAGCTTATCAAGAAGGGTAAGGCTTTTGTCTGTGATCTTACGGCAGAAGAGATAAGAGAATATCGTGGTACTTTAAAAGAACCTGGAAAGGAAAGCCCTTACAGAAACAGAAGCATTGAGGAAAATCTTGATCTTTTTGAGCGTATGAAGAACGGTGAGTTTGAAGACGGATCTAAGGTTCTTCGTGCGAAGATAGATATGGCGTCACCCAATATTAATATGCGTGATCCTGTAATATACAGAATTGCAAGGATGGAACATCATAGAACAGGTGATAAATGGTGTATTTATCCGATGTATGATTTTGCACATCCTATAGAGGATGCGGTTGAGGGTGTTACCCATTCTATCTGTACACTTGAGTTTGAGGATCACAGACCTCTTTATGACTGGGTTGTTAGAGAACTTGAATATGATCATCCACCTAAGCAGATAGAGTTTGCAAAGTTGTATCTGCAGAACGTGATCACAGGAAAACGATATATCAAAAAATTGGTTGAGGATGGCGTTGTTGACGGATGGGATGATCCAAGACTGGTATCAATAAGTGCACTTAGGAGAAAGGGCGTTACTCCTGAAGCAATTCGTATGTTTATTGAGTTATCCGGTATTTCAAAGGCTAATTCAGTATCTGATATGGCGATGCTTGAGTATTGTATAAGAGAAGATCTCAGAATGAAAGCGTCAAGATGGATGGCGGTACTCGATCCGATAAAACTTGTTATAGATAACTATCCGGAAGGTGAGTCTGAACTCCTTGAAGTAGAGAATAACCAGGAAAATGAGGAGCTTGGCAAGCGTATGGTATCATTTAGCCGTGAACTGTATATTGACAGAGAGGATTTCATGGAGGAACCACCTAAGAAATATTTCAGACTGTTTCCGGGTAATGAAGTAAGACTTAAGAATGCTTATTTTGTGACTTGTACGGATTATGTCAAAGACGAGAGTGGTAAGGTGGTAGAGATACATTGTACCTATGATCCTGCAACTAAGTCCGGTTCGGGTTTTGAGGGAAGAAAAGTCAAAGGAACAATACATTGGGTAGATGCTTCAACCTGCGTTAATGCAAAAGTAAGATTATATGAGAATCTCATCGCAGAGGGTGATGAGGTCCTTAATGAGGATTATTCTAATCTTAATCCTAATTCATTGGTTGAACTTACTGATTGTAAGCTAGAGGCAGCATTTAAAGAAGCTAAGGCAGGAGATCGTTTCCAGTTCCTAAGACATGGATTTTTCTGCGTTGACTCTAAGGATTCTAGCAAAGATAACCTTGTATTTAACAGGATAGTATCGCTCAAGAGTTCATATAAACCGGGCAAATAATTTTTATTAGGAGAAGCAAAATGTCTAATCATAGAGTTACAGAGTGTAATGGTGATCAGAAATATATATATGTAATGCTCAGCCGGACACATACAATTCCGGCAAGACTGATAAGATTATATAGCAGAGTTCCATATTCACATACTTCTATCGCTCTTGATCCGGAGCTTAAGAAAATGTACAGCTTTGCGCGTAAGGGAATATGGAATCCGCTTAATAGTGGTTTTATTAAAGAAGATATTGATTCGGGTGTTTTGGGAAGAGACAAGAATGTATATTGCAGTATATATGCAGTTCCGGTAACTGAGGAACAGTATGATGCAGTGAAGAGAGAGATAGATCATTTCATCGATAATACTGATCAGTACGGATATAATTTTGTTGGACTTTTTGCCGCAATGCTTGAGGTCAATATAGAAGATGGCAAACATTTCATGTGCTCACAGTTTGTAAATCATATTTTTGACAAGAGTGGTATGCCTCTTTTTGATGACGACAAGAATCTGATCAAGCCTTTTGATTTCCATGTAAAGCTTAAGGATTACAGAATCTACAGAGGAAAGCTTACGGAGTACAGATCATTCCTTGAGAGACGTTCGTATACTGACGGTATGGAATGGGATGAGTATGTTATACCTGCTTACCCTGCATGAGTTTTGTGTTTGTATATTTTGCTATAAGTTCAAAAATCCCAACAGTTGTTTGCTGTTGGGATTTTCTTATTGTATGTCATCTTTTGAAACAACACTATGTGTTTTTAATATAGTACGTGGAAGTGCATCTTTGGCATTTTTCCAGGGCTCATTCTTATAACGGTAATCGAATTTGTTAATAAACCATTCGATGTCTTCCTGTATGCGTTTCATATTATCAAAGTATACTGTTCTGATATCATTAAGAAATTGTTCAAGAACATTCTTTGAAAGTTTGTCAGCTGCTCTGTCGTAAATATAAGCAAAATGGTATGTACAGAATCCTTTAGAATTATGGACTTTTTCAGCAAAAGCAGGATCGTATTTATATAAATGAAATATCGTATCAATATATCGATCAAATGTATTGTTGATGCGGTCGCATATAAAACAGCGTTTCTGTAGCTTATCTACATATTCGCAAAGTGATGTTGTCTCTCGTTTTCTGAAGAATGAGCTGCCTGTTGGTGAGTCTTTTGAGGAAAGAGTCTGCATGTCTTTCGTTGTCTTTTGTAAATGAGTGCTTAAGATCAGAGCAAGTCCCAAGCGGTTTTTTTCTTTATAAAGATCCTTTATATGCTTTTCACAAAATCCTGCTTCGTCTGTCATGGCGCGGGTGTCATCTTCCATATAGCTTGGACCTAATGTATACTCTATTGCATTTCTTTCCAAATCTTCTTTCATTTTACAAAGAGGACATTCGCAGTCGCTCTCAAATGCTTCATTGACCGGTATTGTATATAATTGTTCTTTCATAATTTGTTTCCTTTTTGTTATATGATGATTAGGCAATTGTGTAACTCTATTTTTCTTTTTTTAAATTGTGCATATTTTGTCGATTTTAAAAATTATTTAATATAATGATGTGTTTGTCAAAAGTATATTTTGCCATTTGATGAGATGCGTTTATAAAGAAATGAATTCGGGTTTTCTGTCTTTATATAATGAATAGTATTTGAAACCAAGCTCGTTTAATAAGGTGTGAACCTGATCAAAACCATAACTGATATTTTCGCTGATATGTGCATCGCTTCCGATTGTGATTATCTCACCGTTTAAATCTTTGTACATTTTAAGTATTTCTATATGAGGGTGGGCGTAGCCTATCTTGGTTATTCCTGCGGTGTTGATTTCTATACCTTTTCCTTTCTCAATAAGTCGTTTTAATAATGTTTCGATAATGTCTGCATAGTCTTTGAAATTGAATACAAAGTCTTTGTCAGGGCAGTAGCGGATAGGATAATCTATGTGACCATATACGTCAAAGCCGTCTGTAAGTGCAACGTTTTCTGCCTCCGTCTCAAAATAATCCCTATATGCCTCTACGTTGGTCCGTCCTTCATAATATGATGGATAATATGGATCGCCGTTTTCGATAGACAAATTGGTGAGGTGAGATGAACCGATAATAAAATCGAACGGATATGAATCAGATAGGGCAGATATCTTATCTGCAATCTCAGGGCATATTCCCTGTTCAACACCTATTCGAATCTCAATCTTATTTTTGTATAGTTCCTTTAATTGTGAAAGTTTTTTGAAATATGCCTCAAAGTCAAGTTGAAAATCCATATCCGGATTATTTGAATTAACAGGAAAATTCATATCATGATGGTCAGTGAAATATGCATATTTGAAACCTCTGTCAATACATGTTTGTATTATATTTTCAGGACTTTCGGAAGAGTCTGATGAAAATGAAGAATGAACGTGACAGTCAGCAAGAAACATTTAAGTTATGTCCTCCTTTATTTATAGTATAGTCATATTATAGTATTAATTATATTATATACACAGTAAGTTATTATGAATAAATGAGCTTTGCAATAGCCTGATTATATATTATATATGAGAAAATAATTACAATACCAATATATTTTAACATAACAGGAAAATATCGTCTATAAATTCTTATTTACCTCTTGAAATTTGACAATAAAAAATGTATTATAAAAGCATGGGTGTATGGGCAAGTATTTTTCCTGATGTTTACGCTAAGTATTTGGAACACTGGTTTTGAATATGTATCTTCAGGGATGATACCTATAACCTACACTACAATATAATTATACATTTTAGGAGGTTTTTTAGAATGGCAGTAAAAGTAGCGATCAATGGATTTGGACGTATTGGACGTCTTGCATTTCGTCAGATGTTTG
>CAMHMG010000178.1 GCA_946186175.1 uncultured Clostridia bacterium
CTATCGATAATAATTTTATTAAAAACAATGAAAGTAAAAGTATTATTTTGACTCCTTATAATTCTATTTTAAGTGATGATGATGAAAGGAAAAAAGATTATGTTTAAGCAGGATAAGGAGATCCCCGTATTTGTATTTATGGGTTTTCTTGAAGCAGGAAAGACAAGGTTTGCAAGCCAGACATTGATAGATAGGGATTTTACTCAGGGAGAACCCACACTTCTACTTGCTACAGAAGAAGGTATAGAGGAATATGATGAAGATGAATTGAAAAAGAGAAACATATCTCTTGTTTATCTTGAGGAAGAAGATATCAATACCGAGAAGTTGTTAGATCTTCAGGATGAGTATAAGCCGGATCAGGTAATCATTGAATATAACGGTATGTGGCAGCTACAGAAACTGTTTGATATTCGTGTTCCAAAGGGCTGGACAATAGTTCAGGTAATAACTTTGGTGGATGCGACAACCTTTACCGTATATAATAACAACATGAAATCTCTGATGGCTGAGCATATACAGAATGCTGACATGGTAATATTCAACCGCTGTACAGAGGAGACGGATATTAATACACTCAGAATGGCCGTAAAGACACTTAACCGCCGCTCGCAGATTGTATTTGAAAATGTCAACGGACAGGCACAGATAGATAACGGTGAGATTGAGATACCATATGATCTCAATGCTGATATTGTGGAGATCGAAGATGATGATTTCGGTATTTTCTATATTGATGCTTCAGATAATGTCAATAACTATATTGATAAGGTGGTCAAGTTTAAGGGACAGGTATATAAGGCGCCTCAGTATAAAGGCAAGGCATTTGTACCCGGAAGGTTTGCAATGACTTGCTGTGCAGAGGATATAACTTTTCTCGGTTTTAAATGCGTGACAATGGAGACGCCTAACTTAAAGGATAAGGACTGGGTCACCGTTACTGCGAAAGTTAAATGCGAGTATTATCCGGAGTTTGAAGGTGACGGCCCGGTATTGTATGCTCAGAAAATAGAGAAAGCAAGTAAGCCTGATGAAGAGGTTGTATATTTCTAAAAACGTAGAACAATATTTATATCCCGACATACTGCTATAAGGTGGTTTGCCGGGATATCTTTTTATATTTGCGACTCTTTTTTATAATGGTAAACTTTACTTTGAAAGTTAACGAATCAAGCTCGAAGAGCGTAGATGAGTTCTACTTTCAAATATACGTGCTCACTTAACGAAGCCAAAGGCTGAGTTTAGTGATGACTGTTTACTTTGAAAGTATCATTCATATATGCTCTTATGGCTTGATTCTTTAACTTTCATTATAATATATCTGGATTTTAAGGATTAAATGAGATATAATAAATTCTATTGTTATTAAATATAGGAGGTTTTAAGTATGGATTGGAATGATTTGCTTGAAAAGGTAAAGAAAACTTCAAGTGAAGCTGTTGACAAGGCGAAGGATACAACTAAGCGTTTAGCTACAATTAGTGATCTTAAGAGTAAGATCAGAGGTTATAATAATGACAAGAACAAATTGTTCACCCAGATGGGAATGGATATATATATTGCCAAGAAACAGGGAAATGATATAAATGAACAGACAGAAGAGTTTGTCAAGAAGATTGATATATTGAATGCACGTATTAAGAAGCTTGAGGAAAGACTTAAGCTGGTTGAATCTTCTGAGACTCCTGACGAGAAAGCTGATGATGAGACAGGTGATGACGAAATATTTACAGATGTAGATTACAAGGAAGAAGATACTTCTGATAATAATGTTGTCTCAGCTCTTCCGGCAGGCGATTCATCAGAAAAAGAATGATACCTTCAAAATCCGCTGATTATTAAAGAAAAGAGGTTATTATGGCAACAGGAATTATTGGAACAGGAAGATTTCTTCCCCCTACAGTTATTGATAATAATGAACTGGCTAAGATGGTGAAAACAGATGATGTATGGATTCGTGAGCATACGGGCATTGTAAGCCGTCATATTGCTACTGATGAGGTTACTTCATATATGGGTGCTGAGGCTTCACTTAGAGCTATTGATAATGCCGGTATTGATCCTAAGGATATTGATCTTATTGTATTTGCCACTGTTTCACCTGAAAGAGCTACACCATCAATGTCTTGTATTGTTCAGGATAAGGTTGGGGCAGTCAATGCAACATGTTTTGACATTAATGCTGCTTGTTCGGGCTTTGTATATGCATTACAGACTGTGGATGCTTATATACGATCAGGTTTTGCTAAGACTGCTCTTGTTATAGGAGCGGAGACTCTTTCTAAGATGGTTGACTGGAAGGACAGATCTACATGTATTCTCTTCGCAGATGGTGCAGGTGCTGCTATAGTTAAGGACACTGAACATGGAATCATAAGCAGCGTTACCAGAAGTGACGGTTCTATGGGAATGTCTCTCAAATGCAAAGATAGATCTACAAGAAATTTCCTTAACAAGAAGAAAGAGGACAAACATTATATTCAGATGATAGGTCCGGATATCTTTAAGTTTGCCGTGAGAAAGGTTCCCGCATGTATAGAAGTGCTGTTACAGAGAGCAGGACTTAAAAAAGAAGATGTAGATTACTATATTCTTCATCAGGCTAATTCAAGAATTGTTGCATCTGTGTCTAAGAAAATGCAGATTCCTATAGAGAAATTTCCAATGAACATTGATCATGTCGGCAACACTTCCGGAGCATCAATACCTATTCTTCTTGATGAAATGAACAGGAAGGGTATGTTATCTCCGGGACAGAAGTTAGTTCTTTGCGGTTTTGGCGGAGGACTTACATGGGGTGCACAATTGCTTGAATGGAACATGGAGACACCTGAAGTTATTGAAGAAGATTTGTACGAGAATCAAGATGAATTAAATGATGAGGAAGAAGTATCAGAAAAGGGAATTGTTTTTTCATTAGAGAAGAAAGTAGCTGACTTGGGAATAACTCAGTCGATTGAAAAGACGGTTGAACGTTTCACTAAGAAAAAGGATGATGACATAGAGGATAAAACCTCAGAAGACAGATCATCTGATAATAAAACATCAAAGGATGAAGAAAAAACAGATGCAATAAAAAAGGATGAAGCAGAAGTTGATAAAGAGAGTAATAAAGAGAAATCTCACAAGATAGCATTTATGTTCCCGGGACAGGGTGCTCAATATGTTGGAATGGGTAAGGAATTCTATGACAGGAATGCTTCATCAAAGGAAGTTTTTGAAATGGCCTCTAAGGCTACAGGACTTGACCTTGAACATATCTGTTTCGAAGAGAATGAAGATATCAATATTACCGAGTACACTCAGATTGCGATGCTCACAACAGAAATTGCAATGCTTAAAGCTGTTGAAGAGCTTGGTGTTAAGCCTTCGGTGACAGGAGGTCTCTCGCTTGGAGAGTATTCTGCACTTGTGGCGTCAGGAGTAATGGATTTTGAGGATTGTGCCAAGATTGTCAGAAAGCGTGGAATATATATGCAGGATGAAGTGCCTGTAGGCAAAGGCGGTATGGCTGCTATTATTGCTCTTGGTGCAGATAAGATTTCTGAGGTATGCAAGAAAGTAGATGGGGTGGTCGGAATTGCCAATTATAACTGTCCGGGACAGATTGCCATATCAGGTGAGAAAGAAGCTGTGGATAAAGCTTGTGAGATGCTTAAAGAGGCCGGAGCTAAGCGCTGTATTCCGTTAAATGTTAGCGGTCCTTTCCATTCACCGATGCTGATGGGAGCCGGAGATAAGCTGTCTGATGAATTAAGCAAGGTTGAACTTCACGATATAGAGATTCCTTATGTAACCAATGTGACAGGTGGTTTTGTCAATGACAAGAAGGATGTCAAGAGGCTGCTTGCCGATCAGGTCTCTAACTCGGTTAAATGGATTCAATGTGTTGAGGCAATGCTTGAGGACGGGGTTGATACATTTATCGAGATAGGACCAGGTAAGACACTTTCTTCATTTGTCAAGAAGATTGCTAAGGAGCACGATAAGGAAGTAACTATTATCAATGTAGACAAGTACGAAGATCTTGATAAAGTGAAGGAAGAGTTATGTTAATAATTTGGATGTAAAGATCTGTGCATGGTATAAGGCAGTGTGAATTTCAAATTGTTTGCATTAAAGAAAAAATATTGAGTAATTGGTCAGGCAGAAGCTCACATTTATTGCGAGCTTCATGTAGAAAAGTGTATTTTATGATGCTATGTTGACTAAATAGGAGGCTTTATGTTAGAAGGGAAGATTGCATTAGTAACGGGAGCAAGTCGTGGAATCGGCAGGGCGTGTGCGATTACTCTTGCAGGATATGGAGCAACAGTTGTTGTTAATTATAACGGCAATGCAGCAAGGGCGAAAGAAGTTGTTGATGAAATAGAGGCTAATGGCGGTAAGGCCATAACTTATCAGTGTGATGTTGCTGATTATGCCGCTGTGGAGACTATGATGAAGGATGTTATCAAGGAACTTGGTGGTATTCATATTCTTGTCAATAATGCGGGCATCACCAAAGACGGACTTCTTATGAAGATGTCTGAAGAAGATTATGATGCGGTTGTTGATACTAACCTTAAGGGAACCTTTAACTGTATCAAACATGTTTCAAGACAGATGTTAAAGCAAAAAGAAGGTCATATCATCAATATGTCAAGTGTTGTAGGAGTATACGGCAACGGAGGCCAGGTTAATTATTCTGCTTCTAAGGCAGGAGTTATTGGAATTACCAAGTCGGTTGCAAAGGAACTTGGATCAAGAGGAATTACTGTCAATGCAGTTGCTCCTGGATTTATTGTAACAGAGATGACGGATGCAATGCCCGAGGAGGCTAAGAAAGAAGTTGCTGACAGGATTGCCATGAAGCGTCTCGGAGATGTTAAGGATGTTGCAGAGACGGTTGCATTTCTTGCGTCAGATAAGGCTTCATATATCACGGGACAGGTTATCTGTGTCGATGGTGGAATGAGCGTTTGATTTAATATTAATAAATGAAAGAGAGATTGAATACATGAGACGAGTAGTTGTAACAGGTATGGGAGCTATCACTCCAATAGGACTTAATGTTGAGGAATTCTGGAACAGTGTTAAAGAGAGCAAGGTCGGTATAGGACCTATAACTCAGTTTGATGCCTCAGAGTATAAAGCTAAGATCGCTGCGGAAGTCAAGGATTTCAATGGCAGGGATTATATGGACCCAAAAGCAGCAAAGAGAATGGAGAGATTTTCACAGTTTGCCATAGCTGCTGCTAAGGAAGCTATAGAACAAGCCGGTCTTGATATGGAAAAGGAAGATCCTTATATGGTCGGAACTGCAATAGGTTCGGGAACAGGAAGTCTTCAGTGTATCGAGAGAAATAAGGTAAGAATAATGGAAAAAGGGCCGTCAAGAGTTGAGCCGCTTATGATACCAATGATGATCTCGAATATGGCATCAGGTAATGTTTCAATTATGTTTGGACTTAAAGGAAAATCTATCAATGTCGTAACAGCCTGTGCTACTGGTACTCATAATATAGGTGAAGCCTTCAGGACTATTCAGTACGGAGATGCGGATGTCATGATCGCCGGCGGTAGTGAGGCATGTGTTACACCTATTGGCATAGCCGGTTTTGCAGCTCTTACAGCACTTAACACAACAGAGGATTGTTCAAGAGCTTCTATACCGTTTGATAAAGACAGAGCAGGATTTGTTCTCGGTGAGGGAGCAGGCGTTCTTGTGCTTGAAGAATTAGAACATGCAAAGAAGCGTGGAGCAACAATACTTGCTGAGCTTGTAGGATATGGCTCAACCTCGGATGCTTTCCATATCACATCACCTGCAGAAGACGGAATGGGTGCGGCTAAGGCGATGATCGCTGCAATGAAGGATGGTAATATTTCTCCTTCAGAGGTTTCATATATCAATGCACATGGAACATCAACTCACCACAATGATCTCTTTGAGACAAAGGCAATTAAGGCCGCTCTTGGCGAGTCGGCAGAGAAAGTACCTGTAAGTTCAACAAAGTCAATGGTAGGTCACCTTCTCGGTGCTGCCGGCGGAATAGAATTAATAACTTGTGTTAAATCAATTCAGGACGGATACATTCACGAGAATGTAGGACTTAAGAATATTGATGACGATCCTGAGTTTACTTTAAACTATGTAAAGGATCACGGCATTAATATTGATGTTGATGTTTGTCTTTCAAACTCGCTTGGCTTTGGGGGACATAACGCGACACTTGCAGTACGAAAGTATAGAGAATGAGTGGTTGGTAATGAGGAGAGAAAATGTGGTTTTTATTATGGATTATGGGCTGCATATATTCAGGAGATCACAAAGAAAAAAGGAAAACATGAATTATAAGTTCTTTCCTTATTATTTATCTATAATA
>CAMHMG010000179.1 GCA_946186175.1 uncultured Clostridia bacterium
TACTAAATCCCGTAAATTCTGAAATGTAACGCTGAGTATAACCAAGTTCTTTTCTCCGTTTTCTTAAGACTTCACCAAAATCTTTTGAATTATTAATTTTCATATCCGCTCCCCATTTCAACTAAGCCGTTCGAACAAATTCATCAACCACAATCAATCATTAAGCCGTTCGGCTTTATTCTATGCTTCTGATTATACATTAAGCCGTTCGGCTAAGTCAAGCTGATTTTTATGATAAATGATCCAAATATAAAAACTCACATATCCGGTGAATATTCCTTAACTCTAACTAACTCTCCATCTTCTATCAAAGGCTTTTCCTTGGTTTTCTTGATGTAGGTATCGAATAATTCAAGATGGCATTTACATACACTCTCATGCATGACATCTGCGTCAAGCTTGCCGACAAGCATCTTAACATTTACCGCATGTTTCAAATCCGAAAATCCCATATGCTTCATGTCGCTAAATACAACACTCCACACAGGCGCTTTATGATCTAAGAAAGGTCTCGTCTCCAGATTAGTATTCTCTTTACAGCAGCTATACTATCCTTTTCCCATTCATCAACTCTGTTCACAAGAAATGCACTATAGTTCTTCTGAACCTCATCAAACTTTTGGGCCAGCTCTCTTTCATCAGTTTCCTTTGACTTTATAAGTCTCATGGTTTCTTTCATACCTTTAAAATACGGCTGATATAATTTTTTCTTTAATTCTTTTTTGAAGTACAGTTTTGTCCCATCGTCCAATTCAGTACAGCCACCCTCATAGGAGTGCCCAACCGCCATAACTACATAGCCGTGAGATGCAAGCTCTATACAAAGAAATGAATTGCTCTCTCTAAAGGACATAAAACCATGACTGAATAATACAAGTGGAAACTTCTTTCCTTCTATCTTCGGAGCATCCTGATAGCAATTCGAAACATTATTGCCCGCTGCATCCTCCTTATCATAATTGATAGGAAAACCCATCGACTTGCTCAAGCCCTTTGCCATTTCCCTTGTCATATATTTTGATTTTGACAAATCCTTAACAGACTCTTTTAACACAGGATAATAAACCCTTACAGGAATACTCCTCTTACTTCCCGGTTCTAACAATTCTTCCCTATCATTATAAACAGTATATGTAAATGTTCCTACAGCATAATCTCCTGTTGACTCAGGTCTTTTGGGCATTTATTTTTCCTCCGTAATTATAGTTTTCTTTCCAGAATCATACACTCAAATGCACTTTCTTTCAAGCAACTTCAGCCAGGTATTTCAAGCAATATAAAAAAGAGTCGAGCGTTTTATATAATAAGAAACGAAGTTTCTTATTATATAACAAAAACAGCCAGCTCTTTCATACATAGAGTCCGGCTGTTAATAAGCTCCCTGCCGGACTTGAACCGGCGACCTACGCATTACGAATGCGTTGCTCTACCAACTGAGCCAAGGAAGCAAATATTAAATTACAATTATTCTTTCACATAGAATATCTATGGGCATGAGAATAACCACAATTGACAGTATAAATATAAAAGCTCAAAATGTCAAACTGTTTTTTGTATGCCGTTACAATTCACACCAAATATCTGATCTACACCTGCTTTAAGCATTTTCTTCACCTATATATCCACAACTTTTTCCCGGTATAAATGAAACCGGAATTATCTCGGTCACAGAGTAATCTTTATCTGCTTTCATCTTTTTAATGTACTGCATAGCCTTTTCTGCCCTCACCATAACATTTTGACTTACAGACGCAAGTTCAGGTTTCGCATTTTTTCCCAGTGAAAGACCATCAAACCCTATCATCCATATATCATCCGGAACCCTATATCCAATTTCAATAAGAAAATACATAAGTTCAACCGCATAGTAATCTGATACTGCAAAAACAGCACCGTATTCAGAAAAATCTTTCTTCCTTTTTTCATAGAATAACCGGCGTTCCTCCTTCTGCATAGGGATTTCCCAAAAATCAGCAGTTTTCCCCATTCCTTCGCATAATCCTTCATATCTGGCATAGTCAGGAAGGAGTCTGTTATCGGCAATACATAGTACTTTTTCACAGTGTTTTTCTTTAAGGTAAACTCCTACCTGTCTTCCCCCATCACGATCATCAATTAAAAGATTACATATATTTCTGTCATTTTCAAAAAAACCGTCATAAACAACAAATGGTATTCTTATCCTGTCCCTTAAATCATGATATTCATCTGCACAAAAACCAAGTATGATCATTCCCTCCATGTTCCACATAGAAGCAAATGCAATTGTATCCATAATCTGTGTTGTTTTCTTGATCATCATGAAGTATCCGGCTTTTTCAATTTCGTCCGTTAGTGCATTTACTGCAGCACTGACAAATGGATCCTCAAGCACATGTCCCTCATATTTAGTATGATCATTTATAACAACGCCTATGATTCGTGAATTGTTCTGAGCAAGAAGTGTTGCCGCCATATTGGGAATGTATCCCATCGCATTTAGTTTTTCCTGTACCCTTCTAACCGTACTGTCAGAGATCTTTTTTGTTTTCCCATGCAGTACATTCGACACTGTAGCAGTGCTAAGCCCCAGCGCATCGGCAACATCTACTATCCTTACCTTATTCTCATCCCACATAGCATCCCTCAATCAATAGTATTCATCCATTTTCTGCTTCTGAACATGAATATTGAAATAATAAATCTGACTACCTCTTCCTGCGACAAAATGAAATAAACCCATACAATAGGCAGTTTCCATACAAGTCCTGCCAAAAGAGCAAGCGGCACTCCAATAAGCCATGTTCCGAGCATATCAATTATCATGATATATTTTGTCCTGCCGCCGCTTCTGATTATCCCGCCTCCAAGTATCATATTTTGAACCTTAACAGGCATCAGAACACCGAAAGCTATCATAATAGCTGCACCAACACTCCTTACTTCATCAGATACCCTAAAGATACCAACATACGGAGTTCTTAAGGCTATAAGTATCGCTGAAAAGATAACACTTCCGATAAAACCATAAACACACAGCTTCTTAGATTCCTGATATGCCACATCATACTCGCCTTTGCCCAGCCGCTTACCAATAAGAATTCCGGCAGCCTGGGAAAGACCGCTCAAAGCTCCGATTGTCAGCCCCTGAACCGAACCTGTAAGTGACATACCTGCCAGTTCATCAGTTCCCATATGTCCATAAACATATGTATTAATACTCTGTCCTACAGACCATAAAAACTCATTTATCACAACAGGTAACAGCATTGCCAGGTACTGAACATAACCATCTTTTCCAAGTGAAAAAGATATATGTATCTTCCCGTATAGTTTGAAAAACAATACAAGAATAATAATCGCTCCAATAATCTGAGATATAACACTTGCATAAGCAGCACCCTTAACACCCATCTTGGGCATTCCAAAATGTCCAAATATGAGACAGTAATTCAAACCGGTATTAAGTAACGCCGATAACACACCCACATAAAGCGGCCATGAAGACTTGTCTCTACACCTTATGGCAACGCCACAGATATTACTAATTCCAAGCGGTATGAATGCCCATCCTATGATTCTAAGATATGAGCTGCCCTCACTTATAACTTTCACATCATCGCTAAAAAGTGTAACGAACTGCATTGATAATAATGCTGCCATAGCAAAGAACAATAACCCTGTAATTAACATTACCAAAGAATTAACACAGATGCTCTTTTCTTCAGCCGCCCTGTCCTCTTTTCCTATATACTGGGAGATCATTATCCCTGCAATTGCCCCTATTGCACCGGTTACAAATGCATAGATAAATCCCGGTTTGCCGGCAATCTCCACTGCTGCAATACTCTTCTCGCCAAGCTGACCAACCATTATCTGATCTATCATAGAAAAAGATGACTGCAGCATTGACTGAAGCGCAACCGGAATGGCTATATTAAAAACCTTTTTCTCAAACTTTTCTTCCATAAAAAAACCTCCTCCTTATCGTCAAGTCAGATTATAAGACGGAAATATATATATTGCAATGGGTTAATCGCATAACCCCATGCAATATCATTCTATGCTGTTATTTTAATTTTTCCTATGTTTCCCCTGAGATTAACTTTTACGTTTTTCCCCTCTCGTTCTATAATTCTTAATCTTATATTTACTGCGGATAATGATCACAACACCGCTAATCAATCCAATCAAACCATACACAAAAAAGTCTAATATTATGAAGTCTCTCATTCCCCATTTGAGGAACAGCCCCATCATAATAACAGTGCAAAAAGACACGCCTGAGATGACCCAGCCTGTAATTACGTGATTTTCCCTGTCCTCTTTTGTGTATACCTGTTTGCGTTTCTTTATATACAAAATAATTGTTATCAAAAGATGAATAATTCCAAATGAAATATCTGTAACTGCGGTGTACAGTTTTTCCGTTCCTGTCAGATATTGCTGCAATTCCAAAATTCCTATCATTAAAAATAATCCGGTAAGACAGGCGGCACCTGCTAACGGTTTTTTATCATCAGGAAATTCGTAACCGTTTCTACCTCTGATCCAATATGGCGCTAACCATCCAAACAAACATATTAAAATTCTCTCAAATATTAATTTCATCTTTTAATTCCTTCAAAATATCGTTTCCGCCAGAATACTTGCAAGATAATATAGTATAGCACATTCATCTTCCTGCCAGATCCTAAGGCTTCGCTCGACTGCACACACAAGATATCCGTATACCTTATCCCGATTTCTTACCTTTGCAATAAGAACCGACTCAAAATTGTTGTGTCTCAAAGCAGAATAAAAGATTGGAGAATTCTTTTCTATGCGTCTAAGAGTACTTTCATTAAAAATATCGTCATCCATAGTTTTTTCGATATCATCTGCCAACTCTTCAAATCCCTTATTATTCACAGCCCTCATTTTTCCTTTTGAATCTATAAAGTACAGATCATTTATTTGTAATGCCTCTGTAAGAAAAGGCATAACCGCCTGAAGCTTTTCGTAATAATCATTCTTTGCATCAGCTAAGTTCCTCAATGTACTCAAAGAATAATATATACCATGTTTGACTAACTTAGTAATCTCAATATCCTCATGCTTCTCTTGCTCGTAAATGGAATAACAATTTCTTCCTTTATTTTTGCCAAGATACAGCATCTTATCAATCAGTCCAAAAAGATCATCAAAGTTGTCAGCATCTTTTGGAAATGAGGCAGCACCGGTTGTTGCTGTAATATAAGAAGAACCATTTTCAAAATCAATATTTACACGCAGCACACCGGAATCGGTATACAGTCTTTCAAAAAACGAGTTTTTGTCTAACAACGATGTATTGTGAAGATCGATCAACAGAAGCTCATCGCCGCCAAATCGACCTACAACCCCATATCCGTCTGTATAATTTGCAAGTTCTCTTGATACTGTGACAAGCACATTATCCCCCGCGCCATGTCCAAAATGATCATTGAAATATTTGAAATTATCAAGATCGATCATGGAAAAAGTAAATGGTATTCGTTCATCTATAAGACTTTGAACAAACTTCATGGCATAAGAGCGCGAGATAATTCCAGTAAGAGGATCTAATATCTCATCTAAACCAATCTCATCAATAATCCTATCAAAATAACTGTATTTTCTCAGTTTATCAATTGTATATATATTATATATATGGTTATGTCTAACTACATCAGTAATATCAACAAAACTTCCCACCAATCCAATAATCCTGTCACCCTCGTATAAGGGACGCTTTGATGCTATAATATCTCTTTCCTTACCACGTATTATACATTTCCCTTGAACTTTATATGTACTTCTTCCGGATAGTACCCTTAATTCGTCTTGTTTAAATGGCTCTGGATCCGAATGCCATCCCATATCCTCATCCGTTTTCCCTATAAGAACATCTGCTGATTCAAAACCATAAAAATCCAAAAATGCCTGATTAACTCCTAAAAATCTTCTATTTTCATCCTTCCAGAAGACACAATCCTGCGAAGTATTAATTATACTGTCAAAAAGTTCTACTGTCATTTCCATAGTTAATCTTTAAAGCCTCCAATAATATCTTTACTCTTTTTTTCGCGCTAATCTTAGATAAAAGCTTTGCTCATTATAGCATAAGCTTCGTAATTACACCATGCTTAGCGCAAAAGAACACTCGCTTATGCCATATATCCGTGTATAATATATCACAAAAAGAAATAAGCTGCCACCGCATTCAACGCGGTGACAGCCATTAATATCAAATAAATATATGCTAATAATAATTAGTCAACTACATATGGAACTAATGCGATATGACGAGCTCTCTTGATTGCAACAGTTAAAG
>CAMHMG010000180.1 GCA_946186175.1 uncultured Clostridia bacterium
TATACGTGCTCACTTAACGAAGCCAAAGGCTGAGTTTAGTGATGACTGTTTACTTAAGTACATCGCGAATAGACACTTAATACATCATATATCATTCAGAATATTTGTCAATAGCACTGTCTAACCAATTACCCTGTCGATCGTAGCTCCCCCTAAAACCACATCACCATCATAGAACACAACAGCCTGTCCCGGTGTAATAGCTCTTACAGGTTCTTTAAATGAGCATATAACCTCATCATCTCCAGTCATACATACAGTGCAAGGTGCTCCTTTATGTGAATACCTGATCTTTGCAATAACATTAATCTTATCCCTGATCGACTCTACAGACATAAAGTTCACCTTTGAAGCAGCCAATTCTTTATGAAATGTATCCTCGTTATCACCTATTACGACCTCATTAGTCTCAGGTCTTATCGCAAGAACAAACACAGGTTTCCCCATCGAAAGTCCAAGACCTTTCCTCTGTCCAACAGTGTAATGAATAATCCCTTTGTGTTTCCCGAGTATATTACCTGACACATCAACAAAATTACCTGATGGAAAATGTTTTCCTGAAGTTCTTTCTATATATCCTGCATAGTCATTATCCGGAACAAAGCATATCTCCTGACTGTCCGGCTTATTAGCAGTTACAAGTCCGATGCGTTGTGCAATACTTCTGATTTCTTCCTTCTCATAGTCCCCAACAGGCATGATCGTTCTTGAAAGCTGATCCTGAGTCAGATTATAGAGAGCATAGGTCTGATCCTTTTTATCAGTTTTTGATTTCTTAATTGCATATCTGCCATTGTCAAGATGAACGACCTTAGCGTAATGTCCTGTGGCAATGTAGTCACAGCCGATCTCCACGCATCTTGTAAGAAGTGCTTCCCATTTAACATAACGATTACAAGCGATACATGGATTAGGCGTTCTTGCACGCATATATTCTTCCATGAAGTAATCAATGACATTTTCCTTAAACTGTCGCTTGAAATTCATCACATAATGTGGAATACCCAACATGTCGGCAACCCGCTTTGCATCATCTACAGCAGAAAGTCCACAGCACCCTCCATTTTCGGAGATTACCTCATCTTCCTCATCCTGCCATATCTGCATTGTCACACCCACAACATCATATCCCTGTTCTTTAAGAAGATATGCCGCCACTGATGAATCCACACCTCCGGACATACCAACTGCAACCTTTTTACCCATCTATAACTGCTCCTTTATAATGAAACTATACCCTGCTCATTTTATCATAAATCAATTTAATTTCAATCAATATTTAATAGTGTATATTAAAATCAGAACAAAATAGTATATCTATTTTTATGTATAATTATTCAATTTTTGTAGTATCAAGATAATAATTGTGATATAATGAAAGTAATGGAACGAAGCTGAACACACAGTTTTCGAATAGGAGAACATTTATGGAAGAAATTGAAAAATTACAATACGAGGATGAATTGAAAGCTAATCGATTCAGTTCTGTTTTTTTATCTGTTATGTGCGCTGCATGTCTTTTGGTATGGGGAGCCAACGAACTTGGTATCTTTGTAGTCAATCGTCTCTTTATGCGTATCGGAATGATGATCGCATGTGGATGTCTTCTTATCCCTTTAATTTCTTACATTTTTACAAAAGGCAACAACCGTGAATTCAAATATCTGCTGATCATAAGCGTTTCTTTCACGGCAATTTCCATTCAGACCTTTTTGACCTTTCACGGTGTATTGCTTTGTGTAATACCAATACTTTTGTCTGTTCAATATGCTGATTCACATGTGTTTAAAAGAGCATATATTTTGAATCTATTTGGCATTTTATTTTCCGTTTTAGTTGGATATTATGTAGGCTGTTGGGATGGTAACATGATCTATGCTACTACCTATGGAGTGACACTTGAATTAGATTCAATTAATGCCAGAGCGTCCGTAATGAATATGAATTATTTTATACAACTGCTCTTATATTTTGCCATGCCTCGTATGGTTGTCTATTCCATTATATCCTTTAGTCTTTCATACATACTTAATACAGCCAAGCTTCAATATGTAAGACAGAACACTATCCGTATAGGCGCTGAACAAGACGGTCTCACCAAACTCGAAAACCGTGCAAAGTATAATTATCGTGTTTCTCGTGAATACAAACATCTTGATTCTGTATATGTTGCATTTATCGATGTTAACTTTTTGAAAAAAATGAACGACATCTGTGGGCACGAGGCAGGTGATTCAGTCCTTATACGCGTAGCTGACGAGATGCGTCGATTAATATGCGAAACTATTCACGGCTACAGATTAGGTGGAGATGAATTTGCCTTAATCTTCTGCAACTACTCCGAGGAAGAATCAGTCAAACTCCTCAATGACTGGGAAAAGGATGTTATGCCATTATACAGAAAAGAGGATCCTGTTCAATGTTCTCTTGCTATCGGTGGTGCCTTTTCATCCCGTCCCATTGATATTGAACTGGTGCTCAAACAAGCCGACAAGAATATGTATGACAAGAAGATTGCAATGAAAGCCCAACGAACAGACTAAGGCTATATCATTCCATTCATATAATCCTCATATTCAGGCGAAACAGCACGAAGCTTATGTGCAAATTCTTTAATTTTATCAACTGCATAATCTATCTCATTCATTGTATTTTTATAACCTAATGTCATCCTAACTGAGCCATAAGCAATATTGCCGGGAAGCCCTATTGCTGTAAGTACATGAGATGGTTCCGCAAGATCCGACGAACAAGCTGAACCAGACGAGGCGCATATTCCTGCCATATCAAGTAACACCAGCATCGACTCTCCCCGCAGAAACTGAAAACTTATATTAACATTATTGGGAAGTCTTTTGGTTCTGTGTCCGTTAAGTCTTGAAAAAGGTATTTCATATAATATTCTGTCAATCATATGATCTCTGAGTATAATCTCCTTCTCTGCTCTTTTCTCCATAGTATCCATTGCAATTTCACACGCTTTGCCAAATCCCACTATAGACGGTACATTCTCTGTTCCCGCGCGTCTACCACTCTCCTGTCCTCCACCATGTATTATTCTTCCAATGTTAATACCATTTCTGACATATAAAAAGCCAATGCCTTTGGGTCCATTCAACTTATGCCCGCTCGCAGACAGAAGATCAATATTACTTTTCTCTACATCTATCGGAATCTGTCCATATGCCTGAACAGCATCTGTATGAAAAATGATATTATGTTCATGAGCTATCTTTCCAAGTTCGTTAATAGGCTCTATAGTCCCAATCTCATTATTTGCAAACATAATAGAAATCAAAAAAGTATCGGGACGGATTGCTTTTTTAAGAACATTGGGTCTCACTAATCCATTCTCATCTACATCTAAGTATGTCACATCAAATCCTTTCTCTTCAAGATACTTACATGTATTAAGAACAGCATGATGTTCAATCTTTGAGGTAATAATATGTCTGCCTGCATTAACATCTGCAATTCCCTTAATTGCCCAATTATCCGACTCACTTCCACCTGATGTAAAAAACACCTCTGAAGCTTTACTGCCAATACTCTTAGCAATTATCTCCCTACACTCATTAACTTTTGTTTTGGACCTAACCGAAAAATCATAAGAACTCGATGGATTTCCGTACGCTTTATCAAAGTATGGAAGCATTGCATCTATAACCTCCGGTAAAACATTAGTTGTAGCAGCATTATCAAGATACATTATAGGCTCATTTCTCATATCACACCTCATTTTCAAATCTATTACATCAATTAATCCACTTATTTGTTATCAAAATTATTGGTACAACTCATAAATTACAAGCAACCAACATATAGTAGTCATGAAGTACCAAAAGGTATAGAACCAATGTCAGAGAAATCTATCATTTCACAGGTTAACAATAAAATATTACGCAGTCCGATAATCAAAGGAACCCTTATATTAACAATTACCGGAATTGTAACAAGATTTATCGGCTTTTATAATAGAATATTCTTAAACAACCTAATAGGTGCCAAAGAGCTTGGGATATATCAACTTATCTTTCCTTTGTATGTCGTTGCATTTTCCATAACAACAATGGGTAATGAACTCGCACTCACCAAGCTTGTATCCGAATATATCGGACATAACGATATATCGAGCGCACGTTCATTTTTCAAAACTTGTTTTGTTATCAATTTTATTCTCGGAACTATAATTTCATTAATCTTTTATTTTAATTCGGATTCAATTTCTATACTTGTGTTAAACGCTTCCTCCTGTGGTAATTGCATCAGAACTTTGTCTATCGGAATACCCTTTATGGCAATGAAAGGGGCTATACACGGGTATTTTATGGGAATGAAAAAATCCGAGGTGCATGGAATATCAGATTTCTTAGAACAATTATCAAAAGTATTCGGTCTTTATATCATTGCGTCATATTTGACCTCAGTCAAAAACTATACGGCATCATTTGCTGTAATAGGTATAGTTCTCGGAGAAATAGTATCATTTATATTCTCGCTTATTGCCTTGTTCATACACTTTCATAAAACGAGCAAAAGCTCGAAGACATATACACATTATCCAAAACGATTTTCCAGGCCCATAAACAGACAAAAAGTAATTTCATTGTTTTTCAAAGACTCTATTCCCTTAACAGCCAATCGCTTCGCTCTCACTCTATTACAAAGTACTGAAGCTATACTCATCCCAACCTATTTATTAGAATACTATCGCTCATCAGCTTTAAGCTTATCAACATATGGTATTTTTTCCGGTATGGCATTTCCTTTTATAATGTTTCCGGCAACAATCACAAACTCATTATCTGTCATGCTGCTTCCTGCAGTCTCAGGCGCCTACTCTGAATTAAAAACGGAGTATTTGAAACATATAATACAGAAAAGTATTGTTCTATGTCTTATTATCGGCATATCATCCGGCACAGTCTTCTTTCTGTGCGGAAGACCTGTCGGATATATTGTTTTCCACAACAAAGAAGCCGGCATATTTCTATACCAGCTTTCTTTCCTTTGCCCATTAATATATCTTTCAACTAATCTGGCAAGTATCTTAAATGGTCTTGGTCTTGCCACTCATAATCTTATATTGACCGTAATATCCACCTCAATAAGACTTGGGGCAATTATATTATTAATTCCGCATTATGGTATGCAGGGTTATATCATCGGATTATTTGTAAGTTATATCTTTCAGACACTATCATCAAGTCATAAGCTTAACAAGGTAATCAGAGAGTAACCGTTCAGACAACATCTCGGTCAAAAAATTAATCTTCTGAATTTATCTTGAATTTGCCAACCTGCTCTCTATGAGTCTTAGCCATCTCATTCTGATAATCGGAGGTTATCGCTATCTGCTCCATGTATGTTGCTAAGCGTGTGAGCTCTTTGCATAGCTCCTCGTGTTCAGCACTGTTCTTCTCAATAATATCAAGAAACTTTCTGATCTTTTCAATGAACTCCGGAGATGTGGATTCATCTAACATCATATCAACAACCTCGTCGATATATTCATTCTCTGTTATACTTAAATTAGAAACCTCAAGATTCATATCTTCCATTCTCTTCTTAGATTTTCTGATAGCGTCAGAAACCTCTTTACCTGTATCTGAGATCATTGTTGATTCCTCCATAATCTTTTCAACAAGATCTCTGATCATAAACTGAGAATCATTAAGCGCCTTAGCTGTTGTACCAAATTCATCGCTGCCAAGCTCATTGATATCTTCCGATACATTATACTCAGATATACGTTTGGCCCATTTCTGAATATCTCCTAATTTTTGTGTATATGTATTACTTACTCTAAATGATAACATCGCTGCAAGAACAGTAGTCAAAGCCAAAGTAACCAGTATTGCAAGAATTACTCTTTGATAGCTGTTGTAGTTATCATTATCATTTTTTTCTGCATTTTTTGTTGCAAGTTCTGTCACCTCATCCAAAAGCTTATAGGTTTCATTTTCAATCGGTACAAGTTTTTCGATATATAATTTTTGAGCTTCATCAATACGTTCTTCATCTACCAATTCAGTAATATTAAGCACACACTTGTTAAATTCAACTATATTAAGTTTGCATTTATCATATACTTCTTTTTCACCTTTGGTAAATTCAAGAATTTCATAGTTAATCATTAATTGATTATTCTTATCCATAAAATCCTTAATCTGATTCCTGTTATCTTCAACCGGAATATTATCAAATCTCTCTAATACATCAACAGTACATCTTTCAATTCT
>CAMHMG010000181.1 GCA_946186175.1 uncultured Clostridia bacterium
TCTTTTAAAATTGAGCGGAGAATCGCTGGCAGGAGAAAGTGGATTTGGAATTGATATGTTAAACTCATGAAGCTATGGATGACTATTCGATATAAATAAGGATGGATGATGTGATGTTAGAAAATGAAGATCAAGTTAAAATAAAACAAGTATTGGAATTAATGCCTACAAAAATTGTATTGAGTAATAGTGGTGATAAGACATATACTTATAAAAAGACTGTCATTCAGAAATATATAATGAATGATAAAACAATGTTCCAGGTTGAAAGATTCACGGACAAACAGGCATTTCATGAAAATATTGAGATTGGACAGCTTTCGGATTCTGTCTTTACTCTGTTTCCGGAAAGGTATAAGCAGATGAATATATTCTGTGAAGAGGCAAGCTACAATTATAAGATTTCAAAAAAAGGAAAACTGTTGTCATCAAGCTCAATTAATAATAATTCAAGTAAGCCTATAGGGGAGGGTTTAGAAAAGGATTCTCATAATAGGAAAAAGAATTATATATTAAAAGAGGGTACCATTATTCCTCCGTTAGTAGATCTTGGGATTTTTACACAGGATGGTAAGGTTGTACATTCAAAGTATGATAAATTCAAGCAGATTAACCGCTTCATTGAAATGGTGGATGATGTGATCGACAAATCAGATAAAAGAGTTGGTAATAATTCTGTTATGAACATAATAGACTTTGGCTGTGGCAAATCATATCTTACATTTGTAATGTACTATTATCTGGTGGAACTTCGCGGAATAAATGTTAAGATGACCGGACTTGATCTGAAAAAAGATGTCATAGATAAATGTAATGCCACAGCAAAGAAGTATCATTATGATAATCTTCATTTTGAACTTGGTGATATAAACGGATATAAAACGGAAGAACCGGTCGACATGGTAGTAACACTGCATGCCTGTGATACTGCAACTGACTATGCGCTTTATAATGCAATTAATTGGAACGCATCAGTAATACTGTCTGTGCCATGCTGCCAGCATGAGTTAAATGCTCAGATAAAAAGTGACGATTATTCAATACTTACCAGATATGGAATTGTTAAAGAGCGAGTGAGTGCATTAATGACAGATGCCATAAGAGCTAATGTGTTAGAGTATTGCGGATATAATACACAACTTCTTGAATTTATTGATATAGCGCATTCTCCCAAGAATATTTTAATACGTGCCGTTCGCAGGCATAAAAGTAGACGTGTTGAGTATGACGGTTCAGGTGTTTCGGGTTTGATGCAGCAGAAAACCGATAAGGAGTTAAAGTGCTTTGACGAGGCTCGAAAGTTATGTGAGGAGTTTCATGTTAAGCAGACTTTGATGGAGCTTGTGAAGAATCAGGACACAAATAATAATTAAGGAGATAGTAATAATATGAAGAAATATGATTATATTTTCTTTGATCTTGATGGAACTATTACCCAATCGGAATTCGGTATAATACGATCTGCCAGATACGCATTGTCAAAAATGGATATTGATACAAGTAATGAGAGTGACAGTCAGCTGCAGAAATTTATCGGACCGCCGCTTCATAATTCTTTTACAGATTATTATGGAATGAGTGACGAAGAGGCTGATGAGGCTGAAAGATTATACAGGGAATTCTATGAGAGAGGAGGGATATTTGATGCACCTCTTTTTGAAGGCATTAAGGAGGTTGCTCAAAGCCTTAGTTCTCAAGGGAAAAAACTATTTGTTGTCACATCAAAACCGCAGGTCAGTGCACAGAGAATCATTGAATACTTTGAATTGAATCAGTATTATACAGACATCATTGGTCCGGATAAAAGTGAAAAAAGCCCCAAAAAGAAACAGCTTATAGAAAGAGCGATTTCTAAGAATGGAATAAATGACAAAGCTTTGGTTATTATGATAGGTGATCGGAAGTATGATATAGAAGGAGCTGATGAGGCGGGAGTTGACTCTATAGGTGTATTATACGGTTATGGCAGTCTTGATGAATTAAAGGAAGCGGGAGCAACATATATTGCAGAACATCCGCTGGATATATTATCGATAATAAAAGAGTGATATAAAAATAGCATATTTTTATGATACGATAGTTATACAGGAAGGTGCATATTGACGGATTAAGAAAAAATTGATATTATTTGACTGTTGTTTTTTTAATAAGTATAAGTGCTTTCAGGAGGATTTAAGGATGTACAAAAAATTACTCACGCTGTTAATGGCGATGACATTATGTTTTTCTTTGACCGCATGCGGATCAAAAGATGTTGCGACTGATCTAGGCGAGCCTGACACATCAAATGGTGAGACAACTGTGGTTTCAGTAGGCGGACAGGGTGATCTTGAAAAGATTCAGGATAAAGGAACTCTTGTAGTTGGAATTACAGATTTCGAACCTATGGATTACAAGGATGCTGATGGTAACTGGATTGGTTTTGACGCAGATATGGCTAATGAATTTGCAAAGAGTCTGGGTGTAGAGGCACAGTTCGTTGAGATTGAATGGGATAATAAAGCTCTTGAGCTTGATTCAGGGAGCATTGATTGTGTATGGAATGGTATGACGCTTACAGACGAGGTCAAAAGCGCAATGGATTGCTCTAATGCATATTGTAATAATGCTCAGGTTGTAATCGTTCCTAAGGATAAGGCAGATGATTATCAGACAGTTGACAGTGTTAAGGAACTCAATTTTGCTGTTGAGGTTGGAAGTGCCGGAGCAAGTGAGGCGGCTGCAAATGGTCTTAAATATACAGAAGTAACCAGCCAGGCAAATGCTCTCATGGAAGTTGCGGCAGGAACATCTGATGCTGCGATAATCGATTCACTTATGGCAGCAGCTATGGTAGGTGATGGAACGAGCTATGAAGATCTTACATACACTGTTGGACTTAACAGTGAGGAATATGGGGTAGGTTTCCGCAAGGGCTCAGATCTTGTGTCAGCGTTAAATGATTTCTTAAAGGCAAGTTACGAAGACGGTTCTATGCAAAAGGCTGCAGAGACATACGGTGTACAGGCTGCACTAATTGAACAATAATATTATACATTGACATTAAAGGGTGTGTTGTTACACACCCTTTTTAGAAATTGTGAGGTATCTGATGAACACATTTATGGAACAACTGCCTATAGTTGTACATTCTCTTAATATAGGTTTTTTACAGACATTAAAACTATTTTTTGTTACTCTTATCGGGGCTCTTCCTTTGGGACTTGTTATCTGCTTTGGCACAAAGTCTAAGATTACGCCTATCAAAGTAGTGCTGAAATTATTCATTTGGATAATAAGGGGTACACCTCTTATGATTCAGCTTCTCATAATCTATTATTTCCCGGGACTGGTTTTACATAATCCTATATGGGGCGGAGATGAAAGTGGCAGATTTGCTGCGTCAGCAGTAGCATTTATAATCAATTATGCCTGCTATTTTTCAGAGATATTCAGAGGCGGAATAATTAGTATTCCGGTTGGTCAGGATGAGGCAGGTAAGGTGCTTGGAATGACAAGATCTCAGATATTCTTCAAGGTTAAGCTTTTGCAGATGATCAAACGTATATTGCCTCCGATGTCTAATGAAATATTAACTTTGGTCAAAGATACTTCTCTTGCAAGGATTATAGCTCTTCAAGAGATTATTTGGGCAGGACAGGCATTTATGAAGGGTTCACAGGGAATATCCGGTGCAATCTGGCCATTATTCTTTACGGCTATATATTACTTGATATGTAACGGTCTGCTTACACTTTTGCTTGGCGGATTTGAGAAGAAGCTTGAGTATTTCAGATAGGATTGGAGGACGAAAATGAATATATTAGAAGTAGAACATATCGGAAAATCCTTCGAGCACACGGAAGTGCTTAAAGATATATGTTTTTCAATGGAGAAAAGTCAGGTGCTTTCAATCATCGGTTCTTCCGGAAGCGGTAAGACAACGCTGCTAAGATGTCTTAACTTTTTGGAGCATGCAGACTCCGGCGTTATCAGGGTCGCGGGAAACGTCGTGTTCGATGCAGATGATAAGGAATATCTGAAGGAATCGGTTATCAGAAAGAACAGACTGCATTTTGGAATGGTATTTCAATCATTTAACCTTTTTCCTCAATACACAGCTTTGCAGAATGTAATGCTTGCAAAGCAGCTGCAGGCAGAGAAGCTTCCGGATTTCAAGTCAAGAAAGAAAGAAATATTTGCGGAAATTGAAGAGGAAGCAAAGGGCTATCTTACGCAGATGGGATTATCCGAGAGGATGAATAACTATCCTCATCAATTATCAGGCGGACAATGTCAGAGAGTGGCGATTGCAAGAGCACTGGCAATGAAACCGGACATATTATGTTTTGATGAGCCCACCTCCGCTCTTGATCCTGAGCTTACAGGCGAAGTATTAAGGGTTATCAAGGAGCTTGCAGAACAGAAAATGACGATGATAATCGTTACTCATGAGATGGCTTTTGCAAGGGATGTTTCTGATAAAGTAATTTTTATGGATGATGGTTATGTGTTGGAATACGGAACTCCGGATGAGGTATTCAACCATCCGAAGGAAGATAGAACAAAACAGTTTTTGGGAAGATTTATTGAGGGATAGAATTACAAGGAGATAAGATGAATATAAAATATGTTTTCTTGGATATAGATGGAACATTGGTTGATGGCAGTGCGTCGGTACCGGAAAGCGCGGCTGATGCTATACAGACAGCAAGAAAGAACGGACACAAGGTTTTTATCTGCTCCGGAAGATCTAAATGTGAGATACATGATAGTATTCTGAAGACCGGGCTTGACGGAATTGTCGGTGCGTCAGGTGCGTATGTAGAGCTCTGTGGGAAGGTGATATACAGCCGCCCGATGACTCCTCAGATGAACAAAAAGCTGTTTGATTATCTCTTGCCAAAGAAGGTTGCATTATATGTAGAGACCACCGATGAATATATTACGAATGATATCGGATATGATTATGTTAATGAATATATAGCCTGGTGTATTGATAACAATGTTTCCTACGATAAAGCTCTTTTTGAAATGCTTCAAAAGGTTGATGATCTTGAAAAATATTATGATCTGCCTATCAATAAGATGTTATACATGTCTAAGGAAATACCTATTGAACAGGTGAAAAGAGAGTTGGGTGATGAATTTACCGTTGTGGGAAGTGGGATAGATTTTCCGTGTCATTGCGGCGAATTATCTGAACTTGGAATTAATAAGGGCAAGGGAATAGAGTTTTTGATCAATCACTATAATGCGGATATGTCGGATACCATAGGTATAGGAGACGGTGAAAATGATGTGGAGATGCTTAATACCTGTGCAGTGGGTATTGCAATGGGAAATGCAAAACAGGTACTTAAAGACGTTGCCGATTATGTTACAACGGATGTAGACAAAGATGGACTTAAAAATGCATTTGCTCATTACGGGTTGATATAGGTATAGGCGTTTGCACAACTCATATACACTTTCAATACGTTTCGCAAACGCCTAATGATATAGGTAATATAAGAGGAGAAAAATATCTATGAGGATCTTGATAGTTGAGGATGACAGGGAAATCCGAAAACTTTTGACAGATTATTTAACTGAAAACGGATATGATGTTACTTCTGTTGGTGACGGTAATTCTGCCTCAAAGATTATGAGAGAGCAGGATTTTTCAATTATTCTGATGGATCTTATGCTTCCGTATCGGAGCGGTGATGAGCTGATTAAGGAACTAAGAGAGTATTCTGATACACCTGTTATTGTTCTCTCTGCAAAATCTATGACAGAGACAAGATTAGAGGTACTGAGGGTCGGTGCTGATGACTATATCATAAAACCGTTTGAACTTGATGAGGTGCTTGTAAGGATCGAGGTTGTGTTGCGGAGAAGTAACAATAATGCTGATGGCTCGGCCGGTAATGGAACCGTAATGGTTGGTTTTCAGAATGGTAAAGGCGGAAGTCAAAATTTAACCGCAACTAAAATTTGTTCTCCTGACGGTAAACTTGTCTGTTATCAGGAAGAAAACAGGGTTGCTTATGATGGGGTTAATCTAACGCTTACAGCGAAGGAGATGGCATTGCTTCTTCTCTTTCTTCAACACCCCGAGAAGACATATACAAAGGCTAATCTCTATGAGGCTGTGTGGAATGATGTGTATTACTATGAAGACAATACCATTAACGTACATATAAGTAATTTGAGAAGTAAGCTTAAGAAACAGACGGGGCAGGATTATATAGAGACTGTCTGGGGGATAGGATACC
>CAMHMG010000182.1 GCA_946186175.1 uncultured Clostridia bacterium
ACAACTTTTTTTAAAACTCTTTCAAGATTATTAAGAGCTGTCTGTTCGTCATCAACAATCAATACATTCATGTTTAACCTGCCCCTCCGGACTTTTTAGGTATTATCACCTTAACTAAAGTACCATTTCCCTGTTGGCTCTGAATACTTAGTGTACCATTACACATATATTCCAACCTTTCCTTTAGATTAACTAACCCAATATGAGATCGTCTTTCCTTATCCTGTTCTATGTCTGTCTTATTATCAGTCTTCATTGCTTTATTGGTCTCAGTTTCAAAACCCACGCCATCATCCTGTACCTCTATCACCTGTTCTCTCGCCGCAATAATATCCGGCATATCAATATTATATATTTTACATGTTCCGTTATCCTGATTCTCCGCTGTCTGGTCAAGCCCACAGCCCAGATTCACCACAGCTGCATTGGGGTGAACCTTCAGGTAATCCTTTATCTCAAGACCAAGGTCTGTTTCCCTCATCGCCACCTCTAAAGCACCGAATCGATAAGCGATGCTCTTCGATTTCTTCTCCATGGCAGTAAAGTCATAATCCAGACTATCTATAAGCTCTACAGCCTTCGGATCCTGAAACAGATTCGGGAACTGTTCTGTACACATCTTTCTTCCATACAGAGGTATAATAAGTGTCTCCTGAACCGTATTTTTTTCGATATGAATTTTCGAATTACTCATATGTTTATCTCCTTCATCTCAAACATCGAATGTTATCTCATGTCCCTTTTCCAGCTCTTCTTTTGTATGGTGGTGACCATGTTTTTCACCATTAAGGTAATGATTATGCGGGTGTGTATGAATAATAGTATGTGTATGGGTATATCCATCATGAGTATGAGTAAATGTATGCTGATGCTCATGGGTATGATTCCTAAGCAGTGTGTCCAGCACAACCATAATTGTTCCTATTGTCATGACCAAAAAGGCTATCACAAAGGTAACGGATAGTTTCTCTTTAAGCAGAATAAATGAAAGGAATGCACCGATAAATGGTGCCACTGCGTAATATGCACTTGTCTTGGCAGCCCCCAATATATTCTGTGCCCTTACATAGAGAAAGATACTGAGTCCATAAGCCACAAATCCAAGCAACAGTGCTTTGGCAATGTAGATTATATCCGGTAATTTTTCATGTAAAATTAGAGCAATAACAAGGGAACCTGCCCCGGAAAATATACCCTTTAACACAACTATTTCGTATGTGTTTTTTGAGGATATATTTCTCGTGCAGTTATTCTCAAATCCCCAGCATATCGTTGCAAGAAGTACCAATATAGAACCGTAAGAGAATTGAAAACTGCCTGCTCCTTCATAAGACAGTATAATACTTGATAATGTAATAAATGATATAGCTGCCCACAAGCGTATGGATACAGCTTCCTTAAAAATTAAGAGGGCGATCAGTGTCGTTGCCACTATTTCAAAATTACCGAGTAATGAAGCATTTGCAGAAGAACCATACCGTATTCCGAACATTAGAAAAATCGGTGCTGCAATATCGAGCAGGATCATTCCGATCACATATGGCAGATCATTCTTGTTAAGCTTATCTTCCCGGCTATTATCACCTTTGTTGAATAGCGACATGATTAAAATCCCGATTCCTGCTCCCAGATATAACAGGGCTGCCATAGTTGTGGTACCCACATGATCAAGGAGCAGCTTGGATAATGGAACATTAATTGCATAAAATACCGCTGCCATCACAGCATATATAATTGCATATATTTTTCTTCTTTGCATAAATAACACACTTCCACATTCCGGTTAGCAACACCTAACCCATTAATCAAAGTGTACTACTTGACAGCAACAAAGTCAATTTTAATTATTAATCCTCTCAGCAAGTTTTTTGCGCTTCCTTTTTCCTGCTCAAAATCATTATTGTGCCCAACAGTATTACTGTTTCAGCAAGGATTGCAATCCACGGTGTCAGCATGAAACCTGCAATCAGATATCCAACTGCACAGACTGCTGCAACAAGCGTCGCATACGGAAGCTGTGTCTCCACATGACGGATATGCTTGCAGTCCGCTCCGGTAGATGCAAGTATCGTAGTATCTGATATCGGTGAGCAGTGGTCGCCATACACTGAACCCGCCAGAGTTGCCCCAAGCGCCGGAATCAGATAAATTCCTGCTCCCTCAGTCTCACATATCATTGTGATTATTGGGATAAGCATACCAAATGTACCCCAGGAGGTACCCATCGAAAAACTCATAAGTGCAGCTATTATAAATATGAGCACCGGAAGAAAACCAAGCGGCATATTAGACGTACTCACGAATCCGGATATAAACACTCCCGTACCTATAAGCTGACGGCACACTCCGCCAAGACTCCACGAAAGGATAAGTATAAGCATCGGCGGAACAATATTACCTATCCCCTTCACAATACATTCAACAAACTCCTTCGGTTTCATCAGTTTTCTGGGAATATACAGAATGAACGCAGTGATCAGACCTGCAAAAGCACCAAGTGATAATCCGGCTGTAGGATTATAGCCGATCGCTTCGGAAAAACTAACCCCTTCAAAAAATCCTCCTACATATGCCATTCCAAGAATCGCACATATGATTAAAACCAGAATAGGAAGTACAAGGTCGATCACATGACCTTTACCATTGTTGACAGTTAAAGAATCATTCACATCTTCTGAATGTTTTTCAGCTTCCATTTCCGCCTTCTTCATTGGTCCAAAATCCCTGCCTGTAAAGCTTATAAAAAATACCATAAGGATAGTCATCAGCGCGTAGAAATTGTAAGGTATTGTGGAAAGAAACACGTTAAATCCGTTCGTTTCACTGACCTCACTTGCCACGGCAACCGCCCAGCTGGATACCGGTGCAATAATACATACCGGAGCAGCTGTTGCATCAATGATATATGCCAGTTTCTCCCTTGAAATGCGGAGCCTGTCTGTTATAGGACGCATGACCGTTCCCACCGTAAGACAATTGAACCCGTCATCAATAAATATAAGTATCCCAAGAAATGATGTGGCAAATGCAGCTGCCATTTTACTCCTTAACTTCTTACCTACCCATCTTCCGTATGCCTCACTCCCTCCGGACTCGGCAACCAGACTAACGACCGCCCAGAGAAGCGCAAGAAATATTATCATATAAGCATTATCTGCAATCTTGGAACACATCATGTCAAAAGTCATAGCAACGGCGGAAACAATAGTTCCATTACCCACAAAGCTGTATATCAGCATTCCCGACATAATACCGATAAACAGTGAAGAATATACTTCCTTAGTTATAAGTGCCAATGCAATTGCTATAATTGGCGGCAGTATCGACATCCATCCTGTTTCAATCATTGTAAATTCCATAAAATTATCTCCAGACATTTTCATATTTTTTAACTACAAACCAGTTCAATAGTCTATTATATCTCTATTCTGTTTAGGTCAAAGTAGAATAAATGATACTTTTGCAGCAGGTAAAACAAACCTCTGAAATAAGTTAATACTGTTGCATTATACTAACGCAATATGCTTCATTATTGTATAGAATCAAGCGGTATCTGTTCAAGATCCCATGTGCTGTCATCATGAATAGTTATCAGTTCTGCGCCACGCTGTTTGGTCTCTTTTGAAATGTCCGGCATTTTGATACGCCTTTGAAATATGTTAAGGCAGAGGATATTTTTCAGTAATATTAAGACCGGTATCTCAACCGCAATACTGTTTTTCATTACATCCTCAGCAAATTCAGCAGACTTTGAATTACCCAAAAAATAAAAGAATATCTCTGAAAGGATGAAAATGAATACCATTGCAAAAAGAAGTGCTATACTGTTAAGGAGACGCTTTGCGTATTTATCGCTGCGAGCTCGAAGATATTCGTATGCTTTTGTATCATATCTTCTGCCATTGGCTGCCTTTTCCGTACGCAGATATTTTCTATAAGGAGATCTAATAATGAGAAGCTGCACTGCTATTACTATCAGCGTACCAATGACAGCCGACGGTGTAGTTATAGCGTTATATATCAGCCAAAACAATTGTGTGATTGCAGAAGTAGCAAACAGCGCTATAATATATACCCTGATGCGCTGCTTAGTTATCTCTTTCTTTACCGAACGAATATCGACCGCTTCCCTGAATTCGCGCCACCTTTTGGCTTTGTTTGACGGATAACCTGCAAGTTCTAACATTTGCGACAGTTTTCCGTACTTACCAAACAGTTCTTCAAGTATTTCATCCTCGTGTCTGCCATCTCTGATCTTCTCAAATTCTTCATTAAGCGCATCTTCCACTTTCAACTGTGCCTCATTTATTTCCTCAGAGTATGGAATATCGTCAAACATCATATTGACAAAGGTTTTGATCTTTAAGTTTTTTTGTGGCTCATTTTTCTTATTCATGTTATCTTTGTCTCCTTGTTTCCGATTACCCAAAATATGACATTTACACACTTTTTCATCAGCTCAATTTGATTTTAACGGACTTAGGCACTCCATCACTTCCGGTGATAGTATCAGGAATTTTCACGGATACAGACTTGCTTCCTAAAACCTGAAATCTCTCTTACCTTCTTCCCTTATCTGTTTCAGATTATCGAGTGCAATCTGTCTGGTCTTCTCATTAGGAACATTCATTATCTCCCGCGCAATCAACTCTTCTCCAAGCTTCTTCGTTTCAGGAAGTGCATAATCTGACAGATATTCCTGCAATGTCATTAAAGCGTTCGGATGACAGCAGTTTTGAATCTGACCGATCTTACACAGTGACATAAATCTGTCTCCGGTTCTCCCTGCACGATAACAAGCTGTACAGAACGAAGGAATATAACCTGACTTCATAAGCCAATATACCACTTCATCTAATGATCTCTGGTCGGATACATCAAACTGTTCTGTATCATGTGGTCTCTCATCAGGTGTATAACCTGCGTATCCTCCGACAGACGTCCTTGAACCACCTGAAATCTGTGAAATACCAAGTCCTAATACTTTTTCACGACAGGTTTCATTCTCTCTTGTAGAAATGATCATTCCCGTATAAGGAACCGCAATTCTGATACATGCAATTATCTTTGCAAAGGTCTCATCATCTATCCCATTATCGAATACATTAGGATCAATGTCTGCCGCGCGTTTAACTCTGGGAACACTTATTGTGTGCGGTCCGACTCCGTGCACTGCCTCAAGATGTTCAGCATGCATCAGGATTCCGGCAAACTCATATCTGTACATCTCAAGCCCAAACAGCACTCCCAAACCAACATCATCTATTCCGCCCTCCATAGCACGATCCATAGCCTCTGTGTGATATGCATAATCGTGTTTTGGTCCTGCCGGATGAAGCTTTTCATAGCTTTCCTTATGGTAAGTCTCCTGGAATAAAATATATGTACCAATCTCTGCTTCCTTTAACTTCTTGTAATTCTCAACAGATGTAGCCGCAATATTGACATTAACACGTCTTATCGCACCGTTCTTATGTTTGATGGAATATATTGTCTTAACCGAATCAAGCACATATTCGATCGGATTATTAACAGGATCTTCACCACATTCAATTGCAAGACGTTTGTGCCCCATATCCTGAAGGGCAATGACCTCCTGTTTAATCTCCTCCTGTGTCAGCTTCTTTCTCGGTATCTCTTTATTCTTTAAATGATAAGGACAATATACACATTGATTCACACAGTAGTTAGAAAGATATAACGGTGCAAACATAACTATTCTGTCACCGTAGAACGCTTCCTTAATCTTCCTTGCAAGCGCATATATCTTCTCTATTATCTCCGGATCATCGCAGGCTAACAGAACACTTGCCTCCCGATGTGTAAGTCCCGAACATTCAACTCCCCTTGAGGTCTTCTTAGGCTCTGCCTTATTAAGCAGTTCCTCAATCAATTCAATATTGTTCTTATTCTTATCAGCGTATTCCAACGTCTCTAATATCTCTTCATGATTAATAAATTCTTCTGCTTTAAGTGATTTGACGTCATACATTTGTTCTTTCTCCCATCTTAAAAATTGTAATATAAACAGAACAGCACTAAGGTTTTGTTGCGCTCCTTATATCTATACTCTACTGAATAATTCCAGTACATCCTCTATATCAGCATCAATACATACGGACCTGTCTGATATATCCTTAGGACAATACGCCTCACCATAATTGATACATGCATACATAGCATTGATATTGTCCTG
>CAMHMG010000183.1 GCA_946186175.1 uncultured Clostridia bacterium
GCTTCCTTCTGTTCCTGTTCTCTTCTTGCTCTTTCCTGCGCTGCCTTCTGCTCCTGCTCTTTTTTATTCTTCTCCCGGTCAGCTTTCTTTTCCTTATCTTTCTGTTCTTTCTTCTTCTGCTGAGCCTTTCTGATACGTTCCTCCTGATCCTTGACCAAACGCTCTCTCTGCTCCTTCTCACGAGCTTTTTTCTCTAAGGCAGCCTTATCTTCAACCTTATTCTCCTGTCGGTTTAACGCATTCATATCGCGGTTAAGCTGTTCCTGTGCACTTCTAAGTATTTCCTCTACCGCTTCATTCGTAGTATTCTTCTTAGCTTCATTTAACTTTCTGCCCGTAAGGATCTCATTTTCCATTATGACTTCTCCCCATATAATAAATGTTCGAATCTATTCAGCTATGCTTCATAGACTCGCGATATGCAATATCTCAATTACTTTTTTTACCTTATCAATTGAAATCTGACCCGGTGCCGATTCATTTCCTACAGTTGCAAATGTCACAGCAGAGCCGAAAATCTCGCCTGATATCCTGCTAATCTGTCCAGTCTTTCCCATCGACATCGTAATCACCGGACCTGCGTCCGCTTCCTTACTTGTCCTTAACGTTGCAGCAAGCAGCGAAATAACATCTTCTTCGCAGTTCGGCATAACCGCAATCTTTGCTATATCTGCTCCTCTGTCTCTAATTTCATTCAAACGTCTGACAATCTCTTCTTTATCCGGTGTCTTTTCAAAATCATGATTACTGCCAACCACATAAACTCCGTTATCATGAGCGATATTACAAAGCTTCTCTAGCACTCCGTTCTGAATAAATGCTTCAACATCAACAAGATCAATATAGCCGCTTTCACATGCACATTTACAAATAGCTTCGTACTCTTCAACACCCAATGATACATTACCGCCTTCATTGTCAGTCCTAATAGTGAATAAGAGTACAAGGTTTCCAAGCAATTTGCGTATTGTTTCAAGCACCTTTAACAGACTGTCTCTATCCTTTAAATGTTCATATACGTCTGCTCTAAATTCTACCATATCAGGCTTTTGCAAAACCACCTGTTTAAGCGTAGAAACGATCGCTTTATCATTCTTTTCCACTATTGGTACGCAAATCTTAGGCATACCTTCACCAATTACAACTTCTCTGACTTTAACAGAACGCATATAACTATTACTCCAATAACTCAATAATATCAACAGTATATCACAAATTAACAAAAAAGGCTATTTTCTTTATTAATAAAATGAAAACAGCCTTCTTAATACATTTATTCTATAATACCATAATATTTTCGGTAGTTTTTCATTTCCTTTCTTCCGGACTTATTATACATGTAAGTCGAAGAGAAAAGCACAAATCCCTGACATCCCGCTGCCTTTTCCTGTTTGATCTGAGTTACAATTACATTATTACTCTTCTTCCATCCTTTGTCGAATGAATCCTTTACCCCCGAACGATAAAGAGCCAGTCCTATTATCATAGGCGTATCATTCTTATTAAGAGCATTCCATTGTTTGAGTCTCTGTGAATACAACTTTGTCTTTTTACCATTTAACTTATAATTATCTGACCAATAAATCTGCGGTATTATATAGTCAATATATCCGTCATCACTAAGCCAGGTCTTAAGATCACATCCAATAGATTCAGCATAGGAAACATTTCCCGCCGGACTGATACCGAACAATATCTCTTCATCCGTCTCCTTAATTGTCTCATACACCTGACGTACCATATTGTTAACATTCTTCTTTCTCTTTTTAATGGAAACCTTCTTAAACTGACCGTTTGAGGGATAAAAATAATCATCCATATGTATTCCATCCACTTCATAGTTGTCAATGATCTCATTGACAATATCAAGTATCCTGTCTATGGAAGCTTCTTTACCCGGATTAAAACTCTTTTTCATCGTTTTCCTATACGGATTGAGCCACGCATGAAATGAGATATCATTTTCATGTGCAATGTCAATAAGAATCTTTAACGGATCATATGACGGAGCTTTTGCAAACATATACTTGCTCCATTTGAGATACTCACTCGGATAGATAGCATCATTACATGGAACTACATGAAAGAAAACTGTATTAATATTATCTTTTTTGAGTTTCTTAAACATCTTAGAGGCATTGTTACGAAAGGTAGTTTCAGACTTATTATAAAGACCCATGTTCTTATAATCCACAAAAGCAATCCATACACCACGCATGTCAGTCATAATATCTGAATTGCGAATATCTCTTGACGAATTCACATATCCAACATCATCTGTTGTCTGCGTATCTGCATTAGCCTGTTCTGTAGTTGTTGTCACTGTACCTGCATCCGTTTGTTCAGTTGCTATTGCAGATGAACATGGCACTAATCCAACAAATACAGCAGTAATCAGAACAAATGCCAATGCTCTCTTAATATCATTTCCAAAGTTAATTCTTTTAAATAAATGCATTATCTTTCCATCCTTGTTATAATATTTCTCCCATTTTGTGACGTGTTTCCTCTATTATACAAATCAAACAACCATAATCGCAAACACGTATTTTCTATTCTATCAGTTAAACAACTATATGTCCACCAATTAATTATTCATACAGACAATTTCCTGTTAATCTCATTCAATACCCTTTTCTTGTCCGTACTCCACATAGGGGCGATCAAAGTCTTCCTCGCACCATCACCGGTCATTCTGTGTATAACAATATCCTTAGGTAATTCCGCTATGCAATCGCGTATCAGATCAGTATATTCATCCATAGTCATGCACTCAAATAATCCCTGCCCGTAATCCTTTGCAAGCTCTGTTCCCTTTATAACGTGTAAAAGCTGAAGCTTTATCCCCTGTACACCGCTCTTTCCGACATAACGAACGGTATCTAACATCTCTTCTCTGGTCTCGCCCGGAAGCCCTAGTATAACATGGGTAATAACCTCTAACTGTCTTTCCCTAAGTCTTTTTACCGCTTCATCATACACGTCAAGCTCATATCCTCTTCTAATGTAGCGGGCAGTTTTCTCATGTATCGTCTGCAATCCCAGCTCCACCCACACCGGCTTAATCCCATTAAGCTCTGAAAGAAGATCGAGTACATCTTCAGGGATACAATCCGGTCTTGTTGCAATAGATATTGCAACAATATCACTATTACTTATCGCCTCGGTATATAATTCTCTAAGCCTCTCTACCGGTGCATAAGTATTAGTAAATGATTGAAAATAGGCTATGTACTTTCCCTGTACTTCTTTTCTTCTCTTGGCATCATTTACACTAACTACTGATACTATATCATTATCGTTTTTATTTTTGTAATCATCAGCCTTTGGCATTTTACCGGCAATCCTATTTTTACCTCTCTCAATCTGTTCTGTAACAGAAACACCCGCCTCTTCAGTAAAATCACCCGAACCATATCCTGAGCAAAAGATGCAGCCGCCTGTAGATATAGTACCATCTCGATTAGGGCAGGTAAACCCGCCGTTAATAGCTATCTTATATACTTTACAACCAAACCTGTTTCTCAAATATTGATTTAAACTATTGTATTTCATACTCCACATTTATCATCTAAGCTTTTCTATGATAACCTTCACTAATTTGAACTGACTTCAGCCATTGCCATATCCCCATTTTCTTTAAGCCATTTTCGATATATCTTATATTCCGGTAAAACACGTTCTACATTATCCCAAAATCGTTTTGAATGATTCATCTCTATTCTATGACATAGCTCATGAACAACAACATAATCCAACACTTCAAGCGGCACCCTCATAAGAGCAACATTGAAATTCAGATTACCTTTAGAACTGCAGCTGCCCCATCTTGTACGTTGATTACGAATGGTTATTCTTCCATAATCAACACCAACTAATGATGCATAATACTTTACACGCTCCGGAATCACTCTTTTCGCCTGATCCACCAATTCATTTAATTCGATATCAGTAATCCTGCGAACCTCTGAAAGTTTTTTCTTTCTATCATTCATCCTTTTTACACTCTTATCGATAAAATCTCTCTTCTTTTCGATAAAATCATAGATATCCCTATCAGGAATATTCTTTGGAGCTCTAACAATTACATCAGCATCCGTTGTAATTTCAATAACTATAGTTTTTCTTTTTGTTTTTATTATTTTCATAATTTATATATCATGTAGGATTCCCACGTGTCGGTAAATGATCAGGCATATATCCTATAATCGTCTTTTGTATATCTTCATCATAATAGAAGTATATACGATTAATATCTGCCTGCCCCTTTCCTTTTTTCATGTGAATATCCATAATAACCTTATTCTTCTTATTGTTATATTCACTAATGTCAATTGTGTATTTGTCTTTGTATATATCTGTGGCACCACTGCCGCTTGGGGTTCCTTCTATGGCAAAGCTGTTATTCTCCACATCATATTGTGTTCCGGGATCCTCTGTATCCTCTCCGACACTTCTCAAAAACTTCTCCCTAAGTTCTGCATAGAAGCAGTAATCTCCAAACTGATAGTTCTTTTTCAGCTGAAACTGTTTTATTTCATTTCTCAAAATCTCATACACCTTCTCTGCAAGAGAATAATAATACGGTTCCATACCATTAGAAGCCTTCTCTCTGTGCAGAATAAAATTACCCTTTTGATAGACCTGAATATAATCCTGTCTCCCCCACATCTTACCAAAAAGCTTATTAACACTTCCCTTGATCACTACCACATGGCAATATCCTATGAGACTTTGACTTAAATGATCAATATTATTCCGGTTGTTATCGTATTCCTCAATCGGACACAACAGTATTGGAATCTGTCTTTTCTCATTTAACACCAGCTTTTGGGTAAATTCCATGCACTCCACCTCAGAATTACCATTAATCTCAATAGGACTTCCCTCTATTAATGGTTCATTAATCGAAGTATTCTGTTTGGCTTCATTCCCTTTATCAATGAAGCGAAATGCAAACTTTATGGGAATATCATGTTCTGTTATCACAAGCTTTGAATCTCTCCACAGGTTTCTTACAAATGCCGGTCTCATTACCTTTGCTTCACCTTCTGCATCAGCAGGCTCTTTGCAGGCGATTCTTATTCCAAGCACCGTCCGACCGGTCTTGCGGGTTACTGAAACATCTGATATAAACTCACGTCCATAATTCTGCTCCTGACGCAATCCAAGTTCAGTCAGGCACAAGGTCCATATCCCATCTTCCTTATAGCCGTATGTCCGAACATCCAGATCAAAATGGGGCTTAATATTTTCAAATGGAGACATATCAAAAAGATCGATCTGATCTATTTCCGGCATCCGCATAAAGTCACTATATTCCTCTTTTCCACTAAGTCCACTCTGAACAATCCTGTTACGTATCCACTTAACTATATAATAAACAACTCTTTTATATAACTCTTCATCCGACATTTCTTCATTTGAATAAATATCAAAAAGAGCCTGGTATGTATTGTATTTTTGATATGTGTTAACTCTTCGTTCCTTTGGATTGACAATCCCTGCCACATCAGGAATGGAACTGCGGATTTCCGGCTTTTCACCATCTGCCAAGCTCTTTTTCTCTTCAATATTCAATTCTTTATTCTGTCTTTTTATAAATTCCTTCCCTAACTGTTTCTTCATTTTCTTATCCATAGTATAACCCCGCCAATCCTAATACATTGCTTCACTTTGCAATCAGGTATATCGCATTAATCTCTGCGTATGCACACAGATGCTATGAAATGACTACCCTTCGGGATTATACCATATAATTCAAGAATCCTCAATATTTAGCATTTTCTGTTATCTATATATGAAAAAACTTATTAAATCAGGGGTTCCCACCTCTTAAAGACAACATGCGCGAGAGGGTGAGGCAGTTAAAGAAAAAGACCCTGCGGGTCTTTTTCCCGCCGAACCGACCGACGAAGGAGCTATGCTCCGAGAAGATCGAACCTGTTCGAGTCCGACTGGACTCGAATAAAGAAATAAGCAGGACAAATGTCCTGCCTATTTCTTTATTCAACGTGCGCGAGAGGATTCGAACCCCCGACACCTTGGTCCGTAGCCAAGTGCTCTATCCAGCTGAGCTACGCACACGTATTATATTATCATCAGTCCCTCATCAAGACTGCTTTGCAATTATAATATAATGACTATTATTTGTCAAGGGGTCAATTTCAATGAAT
>CAMHMG010000184.1 GCA_946186175.1 uncultured Clostridia bacterium
AAGGAGACTATGATCAGACATATACTTAAGATTACTACAATAAACGCTACCATCATTTCAATTATACGCGAGAGTATAACTGTACTTCTTGTAAATTCCGTAATTCCGTCTATATCAGCTATATCCTTCTTAATAGCTACCAGATCATCTGTTTCCACATAAATCACACGTGCGTCAGATGTCCCCTCCACATCAGATTCGAAATACTTTGCCGCGTCCTCATCATTCATCAGAAATCTGTTAATACTACTAATTGACGAACCTAAAAATGCATCTTTAAAGCCATCATCTATTATGTATTTTTTTTCTTCATTACCGATTTTGAATCGTATCTTATCTCCTACAGAGAGATCATATTCTTTAAGAAATTTCGCAGTGACAAACACGTGCCCTTTCTCAACACTCTTTATCACATTATTGGAAGAATCAAATAGCTTTATATAGCAGTTTTCCTGAGACTGGATAATGATAGATCCATTCCATACAAGCTTCCTGCCCTTCCCATCATAAATATCCTCATTATAATCGTAATATCTGTCATATGCGTAAGACTTTACTGCACCGGCTCTGTCGAGTACTTCACGAAGCTTACTGTCATCCTTTCCGGTAGCTGCCAGAAAAAAATCATCCTCCTTATCTCCTAATGCTTCAGTGAGGAAATAGTCCATGCCGTTCGTTACAGATATAAGATTTGACAAACCACTGGATACAAAAATTGTCGAAAGTATGATGAAGAGAAATAGGATTATGTTCATGGTCCTGCTTCTCTTCAGGTCTTTTTTTAGAATTTTTAGAAACATCACATTCATCCTTTCCTGTATTTTATGTTCATAATATACAGGTACATTTATTAAATAATCATTAAATTACAATAAGCAACTCCAAAACTCTTTTTCATATGAATAAGTTTTGAAATTGCTTACTTCTATGCTTTACGAACAACAAGTGTTACCTCGAAAATGTCTTCGCAGGTTTTAACAAACACATCTCCATCCATTTTTTGCATCAACTGTTTTACTATGAAAAGGCCAAGACCATTTCCGGAAATATTATCGGTATTACTGCCACGATAGAAAGAATCGAAAATACTGGCCAGCTCGCTTTTTTCAAGAGAACATCCGGTGTTGGATACGGTTATAAGTTTACAACCTTCTTCATCATCGAAACTTATCTGAATCTTTTTTCCATCCCCATACTTAATAGCATTTTCCATAAGATTCTGAATTGCTTCAATAAGCCTGTCAATATCGCATTTCAAGATACAATCCATATAATCCTCTATCTCAAATTCAGTATGGAGAACACTTAATTTATCACTATAGTACACTTCAATACCCTTCAGCACCTCTGAGATATAATGCTCTCCGACCTTTACGTCAAACTCCATGAATTCTTCTCTGGAAATGTTATGTATCTCGTCAACATAATTTCTTATCTCATCAGTCTTTACAAGTATTCCATTAATTGCATCTGCCCGTTCTTCTTCGGTGTCGTATATCCCCTCCGACAAAGCTTTTGCATAGAGCTTGATTGCAGAGAGAGGTGTTTTTATGTCATGGGAGAGAGAAAGCAGCAGCGTTTTCTTCTCCTTCTGATACTCAAGATTCTTAGATCTTGTGTCCTCCAGATTTTCACGAAGCAGGTCCATCCCCCAGATAAATCTACCGAAGAAACGGTTCTTTTCTTCTTGTAGCGGTGTTGTAAGATTACCCTTTGCCAGTTCAACCGTCATATCAGACATCTTATTGAAGGGATGAATGACCTTGGTTCCAACGTAAAAAAGGACTGATATTGTTATCAGCATCATGGCCAGCATACCAATATTTAATATAATAAATGCTGTCTGATCCTCACTCACCTCGTATTCGATCCTATATTCAGTTCCACCTACATTTTCAACCACATATGCACTGTTACATATTTCATCGGAATTGAAGAAGCTAACCTTGGTAAGTGTATTAAATCCGGTAAGGTCTATCACTTCAGGTTCAGCCCTCAAACCCTCATCATTTTCAAGCAGTCTTACCAGCCGTTCCACCTCAACACGGTAGTAATTATCCTCTGACTTGACATTTCTGATATATATAACATCAAATAGTGCTATTAGGAAAATCTCAATTATTATGATCGTTAACGATACTCTTCTAAATCTACTCAAACCTGTACCCTACTCCCCAAACAGTGATTATATGCTTCGGCTTCTTGGGATCCTTTTCAATCTTCTCACGAAGCCATTTGATATGAACAGTAAGCGTCTGGAGCTCCGACTCACTGTCGCTGCCCCAGATGGTGCTGAATATATACTCCTTCTTAAGTGTCACTCCCTTATTCTCAATAAAGAGCTTTAACAGTTCAAATTCTTTGGAAGTGCAGACAACCTCCTTGTCCTCCACCAGCAGAGTCTCGGTAACTGTATTCAGCTTGAGTTCTCCTTCTATGATTATTTCCTGAGCATATTTTCTCTTAAATATTCCATTGATCTTTGCAAGCAAAATATCTATATCAAAGGGTTTTTCGATATAGTCATCCGCTCCCAGATTAAGACCTTTAAGTTTATCATCCTTTTCTGTCCTGGCACTGGCAATAAGGATATGAGCATTGGAATTCTCCCTGATCTTCGAACATACCGAAAATCCATCCAAACCCGGAAGCATAACATCCAAAATGACCAGCCGTGCACCATATCTGTCGAAGAAATCTAATGCTTTCTCACCATTTTCCGCTATGCTTACAACATAATTATTCTTTTTAAGAAAGGTCTGAAGCAGGTTCCCTATTTCCTTATTATCCTCAACAATCAAAATATCAATCATATTATATATTCTTCCTTAACTAACTGAAGAGTTTTACACCTGTTTGTAATATGACAGGAAGTCTCCCAATTTACCCATGGCATCCTCTAACACTTCTATTCTTGGAAGATATACAACTCTGAAGTGATCAGGTTCTCCCCAGTTAAAGCCCTTTCCATTGATCAGAAGAAGCTTCTTATCTCTCAACAGATCAAGTGCAAATCGCTCGTCATCTGTAATATTGAACTTCTTTGTATCAATCTTAGGGAAAATGTAAAATGCTGCTTTAGGTTTCACTGCTGAAATTCCCGGTATATCATTTAATGCCCTGTACACATATTCTCTCTGTTCATATATTCTTCCGCCCGGAACAATATAATTCTTAACGCTCTGATATCCCCAAAGAGCAGTCTGAACGATCGACTGCGCCGGAACATTAGAACAGAGTCTCATGTTAGAAAGCATATTAATACCTTCTATATAATCCCTCGCAATATTCTTATTACCGCTTAAGATCATCCAGCCGATTCTAAAACCTGCTATCATATGAGATTTTGAAAGACCACTGTATGTAACACAAAAAAGATCAGGAGCAAGAGAGGCGATTGATATATGCTCCTCATCATCCATTACAAGTCTGTCATATATCTCATCCGAGAATATCATCAGCTGGTTCTCCCTTGCAATCTGAACGATCTGAGAAAGAATCTCTTTGGGATATAATGCACCCGTAGGATTATTAGGATTGATAATTACAATTGCCTTAGTTCTCGGTGATACCTTCTTCCTCATATCCTCGATATCAGGATTCCACTCAGACTGCTCATCGCAGATATAATGAACCGCTTTTCCTCCTGCAAGTGTAACACATGCCGTCCACAACGGATAATCAGGTGAAGGCACAAGTACTTCATCTCCGTCATCAAGAAGAGCAGACATTGAAAGATTAATAAGCTCACTTACTCCATTACCTGTATATATATCATCCATTGTAACATTTGGAATATTCTTGATCTGTGCATACTGCATAATTGCTTTTCTTGCTGAGAATAAACCTCTTGAATCAGAATAACCCTCACAATCAGTAAGCTGTCTCCTCATATCATATATAACTTCGTCAGGAGTTCGGAATCCAAATGGTGCAGGATTACCAATGTTAAGTTTGAGTACCTGCATACCCTCATTCTCCATTCTTGCAGCCTCTTCCACAACCGGTCCTCTTACATCATATAAAACATTATCAAGTTTTGTAGATTTTTTGAAGCTTCTCATACTTTCACCTTTTCCTTTCATATTCGAAATTGAAACATCCATATCCGTTCTTTCTATAATTGAACTATTTACATTTTCTTCTTTCATTTTCTCACTTTTCAAAATTGAACTTTCTGAATCAGATATCTTTCCCTGAATGGTTTCGTCTTTTCCAATCAGCCATTCAGTATCAGAGTCCAAAGCATCTGCAAGAAATGCAAGAATCTCTTTTCTTGGCACGGTCTTTCCTGATACATACTGACTTATATGACTTTTTCCAAGTTTGATTCCTTTTTCTTCAGCCATATGTACAAGTTCAATTTGCTTGATATTCTTTTCTTTCATCAACGCCTTTAACCTTGTTGAAAATACTGAATCTGCCATAAATACACGCCTTTCCATTACTTATTTAACAATCCCGTTAATTAGTTCAAAACATTCATTTATTAATGCCTATAACTGAGATTATACACCTGTGTCACAAAAAGTTCAATATATTATTTACAAAAGTTCAATTTTGTATTAAACTTCAAAACACTGCAAGTCTATTTATAAAATAATCCAAAACTTTTCAAATCAATTCATTACTTCAAAAAAGGTATGGCTATTATTAATACCATACCTCTTTTTATGCGAAAGCTTTATCATATTTTAACTGTCAGTTCCTATAAACTCTTCTTTTTCTCCCTTTAGCAACACAACTACACCGATAATAAGGATTGGCAATGCCGCAATAATTCCGTTAGAGGAAGGCTGCCTCCCTCGGATAATTCACTCGGTTAAAAAGGGGCTGTCGCACTAAGTAATTAGTGCGACAGCCCTTTAATAAATATATACCTACTGAAATACAAAACTGAATTTTTTCATCAGACTGTAAGTTAGCCGACATTAACATTAAACGCATTCATCTGAGGATATACTGCGCTGTCACCAAGTTCTTCCTCTATTCTAAGGAGCTGATTATACTTAGCTACTCTCTCAGAACGGCTAGGTGCACCTGTCTTAATCTGACATGTGTTAAGTGCAACAGCAAGATCTGCTATAGTTGTATCTGCTGTCTCACCTGAACGATGTGAAGAAATAGCAGTGTATCCGGCTTTATGTGCCATCTTAATAGCTTCAAGAGTCTCAGATACAGAACCGATCTGATTAAGCTTAATAAGAATTGAATTAGCCGCACCAAGCTCAATACCCTTAGAAAGTCTCTCAGTATTAGTTACAAAGAGATCATCTCCAACAAGCTGAACCTTGTGACCGATCTTCTCTGTCATCTTCTTCCAGCCTTCCCAATCCTCTTCATCAAGACCATCCTCGATAGATATGATCGGATACTTATCAACAAGTGACTCCCAGTGTGCTATAAGTTCATCAGAGGTGAACTCCTTACCTGACTTAGGCTGCTTGTAATAGCCTTTACCCTTCTCGCTCTTCCACTCAGAAGAAGCAGCGTCCATAGCGATCATAAAGTCTTTGCCCGGTTCAAAACCTGCAGCCTTGATAGCCTCTAATATCTTCTCAATGGCTTCCTCATCACTCTTAAGCTGATTAGGAGCGAATCCTCCCTCATCACCAACTGCTGTAACATCACCCATATCTTTGATGAGGCTTCTTAACTTATGGAATACCTCTGCACACCATCTTAATGCTTCCTTAAATGTAGGCGCACCAACAGGCATGATCATGAATTCCTGTGTATCAACAGCACTGTCAGCATGTGCTCCACCATTTAAGATATTCATCATAGGAACAGGAAGCTTATTGCCTGAAACTCCACCTAAGAATCTGTATAAAGGAATATCCAAAGCAATCGAAGCAGCTCTTGCAGCAGCAATAGATACAGCCAATATAGCGTTAGCTCCAAGATTAGATTTGTCCTTAGTACCGTCAGCCTTGATCATTGCAGCATCGACTGCATATGTGTCTGATGCATCCAATCCTATAAGCACATCATTGATAGTAGTGTTGATGTTTTCAACTGCTTTAGAAACACCTTTTCCAAGATAACGTTCTTTGTCTCCGTCACGAAGCTCTAACGCCTC
>CAMHMG010000185.1 GCA_946186175.1 uncultured Clostridia bacterium
ACCACCTGCAACAGGGTAGAATTGATTTTGGGGTCGTGACCAAACCTCTTAATGTTGATTCATATTTTGAAGTGTTACGTGTTCGATCTGTTCAGGATGTGTTTGTGGCGGGGGATAAGTTCCGATATTTGGCCGATAAGCTATTAGACTATAAAGAGTTGGAGAACTTACCTTTGATTTGTCTGGAAGGTGATACCAGTACAAGATCGTATGTTGATGATTATCTCGTGAAAAGGGGAGTATATGTAAGTCCGGAATTTGAATTAGCTACCAGTGACATGATTATCCAGTTTGCTATGAGAAATCTTGGCGTCGGATGTGTGGTAGAAGATTTTGCCGATGCACAGTTGAAGTCGGGTGAATTGATTAAGCTAAGATTCCTGGAGAAAATCCCTGAACGTGATATGTGTTTGATTGTTGACAAACGGTCCACCATGTCGGTTGCAGCAACAAAACTTAAGGAGCTATTAGAAACCAATATCAGGAGGACGGATAATAATGGAGTTGAATAACACATTCAAGTTGACCAATGAGAATGGTGATCAAATTACGTATGTAGGGCTGAGTGTTGTGGAGAACCCTGAAAACGGTCAAAGATATTTAATTTATACTGAAGCAGAGAACGCTAAGGAAGAAACCGGCAAACAGGTTGATCTATATGCATGTATGTATGGCAAAGAGAATGGACGTATAGTGTTAGATCCGATTACAACAGAAAAAGAGAAGACACTTATTCGTACTTTTATAGAGAAAAATCTTAAGGTTGCATAATACAGCAATGCATTGACTGGTTAGCATTGTGTATTATATTTCATTTCATTATACAAACAGGATGATTCCTCTCTTTTCATGCCCCGCCTTGCAAGAAGCAAGTGTCGGGGCCGTTTTATAATCGTTTCTAATTATATAAAACGCTACACGGGAAACGAACTTCCTGGCAATGTAGTTAATTTCTGTGAGATATCGCTATTACGCATAAAGAGTCACAAGCGACTTATTTCTATAATATAATAATATATTATAAAAGACATTAAAAATATTGATTTTACTTATGACAAATATTGGAGTATAATAATAGATGCTTGTGGAGTTTATAATTATAAGCAGCAATAGTATGAACAAAGAAACATAAGAATAAACTCAAATATATAATAATTAAAAGGGGAAATTTTATGGTTAAAGCAGTTGTTGGAGCTAATTGGGGCGATGAGGGAAAAGGTAAGATTACTGATATGCTCAGTAAGGAAGCTGACATCGTAGTACGTTTTCAAGGTGGAGCGAATGCAGGTCATACAATAGTTAATGAATACGGGAAGTTTGCTCTTCATACTTTGCCATCAGGTTCATTTTGCGAAGGAACGACCAATATTATAGGTAATGGTGTTGCGCTTAATATTCCTGTTTTATTTAAAGAGGTTAAGGATATAGTAGACAGAGGAGTTCCGATGCCAAAGCTGTTGGTATCTGACAGAGCTCAGATAGTAATGCCATATCATATTCTTTTCGATGAATATGAAGAGGAAAGATTGGCTGGAAAATCATTCGGTTCAACCAAATCAGGTATTGCACCGTTTTATTCAGATAAGTTTGCAAAGATTGGATTTCAGGTTGCTGAGTTGTTTGATGAGACTGCTCTTAAGGAGAAGTTACAGAGAGTTATCGTTCAGAAGAATGTTTTGTTAGAGCATTTATATAAAAAGCCATTGTTAAATGCAGATGAGTTGTTTGATACACTTATGGAGTATAAAAAGATGGTTGAACCATATGTTTGTGACACCTCTGCATATCTTTATCAGGCGATTAAAGATGGAAAGGACATATTGCTTGAGGGACAGCTTGGTTCGCTTAAAGATCCTGATCATGGAATTTATCCGATGGTTACATCTTCCTCAACTCTTGCTGCATATGGAGCAATAGGAGCAGGTATACCGCCATATGAGATTAAGCAGATTATCACAGTTGTCAAAGCATATTCGTCTGCAGTTGGTGCCGGAGCTTTTGTCAGCGAGATATTCGGTGATGAAGCTGACGAACTTAGAAAACGTGGAGGCGACGGTGGTGAATACGGTGCAACGACAGGAAGACCAAGAAGAATGGGATGGTTTGACTGTGTTGCTACAAAGTACGGATGTAGAATTCAGGGAACAACGGATGTAGCATTTACTGTTCTTGATGTTCTCGGATATTTGGATGAGATTCCTGTTTGTGTTGGCTATGAGATTGATGGTGAAGTGACAACTGACTTCCCGACAACTGCTAAACTAGAGAAAGCTAAACCTGTACTTAAGGTGTTACCGGGCTGGAAGACTGATATCAGAGGAATTAAGAAGTATGAGGAACTTCCAGAAAACTGCCGTAAATATATAGAGTTTGTCGAGAAAGAAATTGGCTTCCCGATTACAATGGTTTCTAATGGACCTGGACGAGAAGATATCATTTATAGATAACATATAATGAAGGGATGACGGAGATATTCTGTTATCCCTTTGTTAGCCTTAGTGCTGTTCTGTTTACTTTGAAAGTTAACGAAGCAAGCTCGAAGAGCGTAGATGAGTTCTACTTTCAAATATACGTGCTCACTTAACGAAGCCAAAGGCTGAGTTTAGTGATGACTGTTTACTATGAAAGCCCAAGATACCTGAGCTCTATGCGTACCTTAGTGCGCTTAGTATATTATATGTCGGCAAAAGCTGACACAATCTAACAGAACGAACGCAGGAAAGGTTTTAAATTATTGTTTTGACAGAGGAAGTGATCAAGTGGAGCATACAGTTCATAAGAGCAGCAAAAACAGACTTGCGATAAGGAGTCTTGCTATTATTTTCATTTTGGTTGCAATTTTGAGAGTTGTAGTTGTGGTAAGCAGCCATGAAAAAAGCAGTGTAATATTGACAATGTTATGTGCAGGGTGCCTGTTATATGGCATTATTCTATTATGGAATACATTGAAACCACAGGCATATGATATTACATACGTTTTTGGAGATAAAACTATGACCTTGAAGATGCATAAAGGAGAACGTACTATTTCTTATGATGAGATAACAGATTTAGGTTATGTGGTTCCTAATCCCAATCTTGACTATAGTCTGATTCAAATATATATAGGAAAAGAACAGTTCGTTATTCCATTTACAGGTGATTCTAACGTGGGTGAGGCATTGTATGGGATGTTAAAACTTAAAAGAGAAGGATAGGATATGAATAATAAAGAAATAATCTTAAATATGCTTAAGGGGAAAAATGATTATATTTCAGGACAAGAAATATGTGATAAATTATCGCTGTCAAGAACAGCGGTTTGGAAACATATAAAAACATTGAAAAATGAAGGTTATGAGATAGCTTCAGTAAATAATAGAGGATATAAACTGGTTAGTTCTCCGGAGGTTTTGGATGAGAGACATATTAAAGAATATCTAAATACTAAATGGTTAGGTAGAGAGATCATATATTTCCCGGAGACGGATTCAACTAATATACAAGCCAAGAGACTTGGTGAAACTGATCACAAAAATGGAACAGTGGTTGTGACTAAGATGCAGACTGCCGGTCGAGGAAGACGAGGAAAAAGCTGGATATCTCCAGAGGGCAATATTTATTTTTCTATATTACTATATCCGGATGTCAGAGTGGACAGGGCTTCTATGATCACATTAATTGCAGCGATGGCTGTGGCTAAAGCAATTAGGGAAATAGAAGGTTTAGAGACAATGATAAAATGGCCTAATGATGTTGTGGCTGACGGAAAGAAGTTATGTGGAATCCTTACGGAGAGTAGTACAGATCTTGAATACATTCAATATGTGGTGGTTGGAATAGGAATTAATTGTAATCAGGAAGAGTTTGATAAGGAGATAAGAGATATGGCAACTTCCATATCACTCCAAACCGGTATTGAGGTCAATCGTTCAAGGCTTTTGGCAAAGGTATTTGATTGTTTTGAAGATTACTATGAGACATTTATGAAAACAGAGGATTTGACAGAGTTATCCGGAGAATATAATGAAATGCTTATTAATAGGGGATGTGAGATTAAAGTTATAGAAAAGGGACAAGAAAGAATTCTTAAGGCTTTAGGGATTAATGAAATGGGAGCTTTGATCGTCGCTGACTCTGACGGTAGAACTGAGAATATAATATCCGGTGAGGTATCGGTTCGTGGACTATATGGGTATGTATAGGTTATCCTAAGGCATTACCGGAAGACAGTATATGATAATTAGAATATAACATTGTATTAATTGGTTTACGGATTTTGGATATGGGAGGTTTTAGAAAGAGATGAATGGAAGTGATATACCTGAATTAACAACTCTTTGTTATATTGAGAAGGACAATAAATATCTTATGATGCATAGAGTCAAAAAAGAAAATGATATTAATAAGGATAAGTATATTGGAGTAGGCGGTCATTTTGAGTATGGAGAAAGTCCGGATGAATGCCTGATGCGTGAAGTGAAAGAGGAAACGGGACTTTTACTTAGAAGGTATCGCCCACGTGGTATTATTACCTTTATATATGGAAATGACATTGTGGAGTATATGCATTTATATACAGCAGATGATTTTACCGGAACGATGACGGATTGTAATGAAGGTGATCTGGTATGGGTTGATAAGGATAAGGTGTGTGATCTTGATGTATGGGAAGGCGACAGGATATTTTTTGATTTGCTAATACAGGAAAGACCGTTTTTTTCATTAAAACTGGTATATTCTAAAGATGATGAACTTATTAGTGCTGTGCTTGATGGAGAGAGTCTGGCCCTTTAATATAATTATTAATTAATCTGCGCTTAATCGTTTATCAATGTTATTTAGTTATAATATTAGAATTATGAAGTGCGAAGTTATCATAATATTGAAAACTTAATTAATTAAAGAGAAAAGAATGCACGACTTAATATAATTAAGCGAATGCGAAATAATATTAAGCAAAATACTATGATAACATAATAATATTAATTATATTTACCTATAACTTGATAAAATTAAGTTTCTTATGTATAATACCATAAGGCAAAGGCGTCAGAGTAAAAGCACTTGTCGATGAGAGTGCTTTTTTCTATGGGATGCATTTCTTTTAGATGTTTATTTGTCACCTTAGTGATAGAATATCATTTATTATGACGCATTATTTATAGAAGGAAATCGACCCTTGCAATAGAATAATAAGGAGGATTTAGTAACATGTCATACGTTGATGAGGTATTAGAGAAGGTAAAAAAGAGAGATGGAGACCAGCCGGAATTTATTCAGGCTGTAACAGAGGTGCTTGATTCACTTCGTCCGGTTATCGAGCAGGATGAGGAGAAATATAGAAAACTTGCAATCCTTGAGAGAATTACAGAGCCGGATCGTCAGATCATGTTCCGTGTTCCTTGGGTAGATGATAACGGTAATGTTCAGGTTAACCGTGGTTTCCGTGTACAGTTCAACAATGCTATTGGACCTTACAAGGGAGGACTTCGTCTTCACCCTTCAGTAAACCTTGGTATCATCAAGTTCCTTGGTTTTGAGCAGATTTTCAAGAATTCACTTACAACACTTCCTATCGGTGGTGGTAAGGGTGGTTCTGACTTTGATCCTAAGGGTAAGTCAGACAATGAGATCATGAAGTTCTGCCAGAGCTTTATGACAGAGCTTTCAAAATATATCGGTGCAGATCAGGATGTACCTGCCGGAGATATCGGAACAGGTGCAAGAGAAATCGGATTTATGTTCGGTCAGTACAAGAGAATTAAGGGTCTTTATGAGGGAGTACTTACAGGTAAGGGACTTACATACGGTGGTTCACTTGCCCGTACAGAGGCTACAGGTTATGGTCTTCTCTACTTAACAGAGGAGATGGTTAAATGCCATAACGATAAGATGGAAGGTAAGACAGTTGCTGTTTCCGGTTCGGGAAATGTGGCAATCTACGCTACACAGAAGGCTCAGCAGTTAGGAGCAAAGGTTGTTACTGTTTCTGATTCAACAGGTTGGATCTATGATCCTGAAGGAATCGATGTTGATCTTCTTAAGGAAGTTAAGGAAGTTAAGCGTGCTCGTCTTACAGA
>CAMHMG010000186.1 GCA_946186175.1 uncultured Clostridia bacterium
CTCTGTAAAATATGCATTAGTTGAATAAACCCACACATACTCATATCCCTGCTCATCAAGAACCTGAGGAAATGTATCTATCGGATAATCTGTCATTCCCGATATCTTCTTGCTGGTATCCTCACGGAACTTATAACACATCCCACCTCTAAGAAGTTGATTACCCATTTCATAATCAGCAGCCAGAGTGTATAATCCGGAGCGCTTCTGATTGATAAAATATATCTTTCCTTCTCCACCGGTAAGATTCTTAACCTTGTCACAATAGTTCGTAAGTTCTTCCCGCCTTGAATACTTCTTTGTATCAATAGCATATGAATGTGACAGATTTGTGAGGAAATACCCGCTTGACCCATATATTATCAGAGCTATTGAAACAAATATAATGCTTTTCTTTATGAGTACGATATTCTTATCACCCGTACCATTTTCAAGAAATAAAGGAATGGTTAGTGGTACAATTCCAAGCATCATATAATCTGAAAAATAACGATTAAGGGATGTAGCCTCTATGCTTGCATAATACTCAAACACGGTCATAAAAGTAAAATACATAATAATAAAGTACAGCACAAATCCCACAATATATATTTTCATCAGACTGTCAAAACCCGGTAGCAACTTTTCTGTCTTGATATATGGATGTATAACATTTACAAGTGCAATTGTCAGAACAATAAATACTCCATATGACACAAATATCCTGTCGCTGTGAAGTGTGACGGATTTAAATATCCATGAGATCATAGCTTTAAATGTAAGTAGTGCTCTGTCCTCTTCACCTGCCGCTCCACCAAGTCCATGAAATCTCCACAACCCGTTACCGCCACTCATCTTAGCCCATAAGCCGACAAGGATAAATGGTGACAAAACGCCAAGCAATATAATGAAATTACGCGGACAGATCAATGATTTCTTTTTGTCCTTTGACTGATCTGTCTTTATCTTAGCTTTACCTTTTCTTTCACAAATCCATAACACAACCGCCGACACAATCACAATCACAGCAAACAACGGACCTACCATACTCTTCATAAAGCCGACATTTATAAGAATCAGCGGAACTATGAATGCATTTTTTCTGTTGTATTTCCTAAGCAATAGCCATGTAATAAGACATCCCGACCAATATGCCGTAGCCTGATCGGTATAGATATTGTAGTATGGCTGAACAAAGATCATTGATGCAAGAAGAAAATGAAAGAGACCAAAAGCAAACACTCTGCCGCCGTCCTTCCATTTACACCCCGAAAACGGAAGAATGAGTGCCGAAAACCACAGGATAAGATTCGACACATAGTAATTGCTCTCTATAACTTTTGACAGAACTAATTCACTTATAAATGACATAAAGTAATGGAAAAATGTAGTAGAAGAAAGAAGCGCCACCTCTCCTGTGAATTCCGGTCCACTTGGTAGCTTATCATATTCCATCATGAAATCCGCACATTTACCCCACTGATATAATTCATCCCAATTACATATTACAAAACCATGAAATGCAACTATTCCAAGTGCTGCAACTATAACGATCATCACAATCGATGGAGAAACAAAAGATATTATCGTATGCTCCTTCTTCATTACAGTTGATGCAAGTGCTATAAGTATTCCCAGCACAGAAAGTACACAGATAATATAGACAGCTATACGTGTATTGCCTGATAATCCGGTGATATAGATAAGAAGGAGTACAGTCATTATCGCCGAAGCCATACTCTCTTCAGAAGTTATACCAACTATAATATAAAACAGTAATGCCACTCCGAACAAAATCCCTAATGTAAGCATTACAAGTATCGCGTTAACCATACCCTTTTACCTTTCTATATTCAAAAGCTATATTGATCAACAGTTACTATTCTTCAACCTAGCTTCTCCAAATATTCCTCATATATTCTTTCATCATAATAAAAAGATTTTGAATAATTGTGAAATTCGAAAAACTCATTGCCTTCCGAAACCATCTTATCACGTATTAGCTGCTTAGCTTCATCTGTTCCTGCAGTTTCATAATTAAAAAGAGTTTCTTTTATTGCCATGTTGACAAATGTCTTTTCCATCGATGAATAGATACCACGTTTAACAAGTTCTTCTTTGAGTGCCTTAAAAGCTTTATAAAATTCAAGCGGAGCCTTACTCTTTCCTGACTGGGTACTTCCACCATCATTATATCTGTAGGTTACCAGCCTCTTCTTAAGTATAGTCATACGTTTTGCCAGCGCAAGTGCAGTCCTTACAAAGAATACATCATTAGCGTTCTTTGTGTCCTGAAAATATAATTGATTCTTCCTGACAAAATCAGCACGAAACAGTTTAGACCACGGACAGGCTGATGTTATCTGATACATCTTTCCATCCGTCATTGAAGCTGAAAACGGAATTCTTGAAGGAACGTCTTTGGTTCGAAGAACCCAGTCCATATTCTCCAATTTATTGAGACTCACATTATATCTGTACGCCTGGAACAACACTATATCTGCTCTGTCGTACTTTGCTTTATAATACGCCTCCTCGCACAGATTATCTGCAAACATATCATCCGCATCAAGAAATAAGAAATATTCGCCTTTTGCAATCTCCATTCCATGATTTCTCGCTATTCCTGCGCCTGAATTCTTCTGATCAACTATTCGTATACGAGAATCCTTATCAGCATACTCCCTGATTATCTCCGGTGTAGAATCAGTTGAACCGTCATTGACACATATTATCTCAATAGACTTAAGAGTCTGACCTATAAGTCCATCAAGGCAGTCTCTGATTGACTTCTCTGCATTATACATAGGTATAATGACACTTACACATATCTTGTTTGGAGAGAGATTGCGCTTATTGCCTGAAAGCTTTCTGCCGATTGAATTAACCGTGCATACCAAGCCCTTATCACGAACATATCTAAGGCCTTTTATCATTTTGCCCGGAATAAATGTCAGCTTAGAGCCAATGCGAAATGCAGCCGATCTCCTGATATCATTATTACTCTTTTCGTATTGCTTTTTTAATTTTAACTCTTTAGCTCTTCTCTTCTGTTTCTCTTCTACAAGTCGTCCTACCGTCAGATTATAATCTATCTGTTGCGCATATGTTAACGGTATTTTTACAGCGCTGTTCATTTCAGGAATAAGCTTATCATATGGCGTATTTTTGATCGCTCCCGCTGCAAGATTCTGTAATCCATGCAGCCTCTTCTCTACAGCACGCACAAGATCAGCATGACTATAATCCTGTTTCTCCGCAAAACTTCTGCACCCACAGAGTGCCTTATAATATCCGTACGAACTTACCAGTTCGCTTTCACCCGTCATAATAGAATCACCGCGTACTCTTCTCATATAGAAAGGTGTGGCAATATGTTTAACTCTCTCAGCCTTTAAGATGGTCTGAAACGTATAAAGCTGATCCTCGTGAACTATTCCCTCATAAAACATTACACCGGTTCCATGTAAAAATTCACGTCTTATCATCTGGAGACACGCTGATGGTCTGTACCATCCGGCATTTTCCATTGAAGCAAAAAGCTCCGGTCCCGACACAACATTAGAAAAAGCCTCAGGACGTCTGTAATACGTTCTGTAATGTCCATGTGTTTTAATAAGCTCTTTGTCCTCATAAAAAGCATCAGCATCAAAATATATTATATCTAACTCATTATCTCTTGCTTCTTCGTATAATATTTCCAAGGTATTATTGAGAATATAATCATCGCTGTCCAAAAAATAGATATATTCTCCTAACGCAACATTGATTCCTGCGTTCCTGGCTGAAGAAAGACCACCGTTTTCCTTGTCAACTATTCGTATTCTCTCATCCTTTGCAGAATATTTCCCGATTATCTGCATTGAATCATCATCAGTGCCATCATTAACGCAAATAATCTCAATATCCTTAAGAGTCTGACCTATAACGGAGCAAAGACATTCTTCTATATATTTCTCAACATTATAAATCGGTATTACCACTGATACTTTCATTATTTCATAAACTCCGCGTATTCATCTAATACTTCCTTAGGATCACCTATACGTTTGATCTCACCATCATGCATCCACATAACTCTGTCGCAAAGCTCTAATAGTGTCTGCTCATTATGTGAGACAATAACAACCGTCCTGTCTTTATTAGATATAAGTTCCTTCATCTTTCTATAGCTCTTCTTTTTGAACTTTGCATCACCTACAGACAACACCTCATCAATAAGCATTATCTCTGTCTGCAGCACTGCTGTTATGGAAAATGCAAGCTTAGAGTACATACCACTTGAATATGTCTTAACCGGTTTGTCGATGAATTTGCCAAGCTCAGCAAATTCAATAATTTCCGGCATTTTTCCACGAATCTCCTCTTCAGAGAATCCAAGAAGCATTCCGGAAAGAAGGATGTTCTCACGACCTGTTATCTCCATCTGGAATCCGACACCAATCGAGAGCAGGGAAACCGAATGTCCTTTAAGTTCTATCGTTCCCTGATCCGCACAGAATATTCCGGCAAGTGCTTTGAGCATTGTTGACTTGCCGCTTCCGTTCTTGCCTATGATACCGAGAATCTCTCCACGTTTCACCGTATATGAGACACCTCTCACAGCCTGAAATTCTTCTACATGAGCTTTCTTTAACTTAAGCAAACTTTTCTTGATCGAATATGCCTGAATATCCTTATAACCGATCCACAAATCCTTGACCTCAATAGCTATATCCTCTGTAGTGGTCTGTTTGTTGTTATTATTGTTATCATTGCCATTTTCAGTATTTTTCATAACTTTTGTCTTATTCTTCTTTTTATTACCCATTTTCTCACCTTATATTTTAAATAAATGATATTGTCAATATTAAACTTCTTGATATACTAGTTGATCTATTAATATATTATGATATAGTTGTCAAAAGTACATTCTGCCACCCAATGATATACGAGTTGCTGCATTACTTCGTTATTCCCACAACTCTACAAACATTCGAAATCAGATAACTTTCACATATGTATTCTCATTTTTATAAATCGTTTTAATACCGATCACAGAGAAGAAAATTGAAATCATTGCCCATATCAGCAGCCATATCCAATGCGGTGCCTTATCATATAATAAGACATTACGCATATCTGTTATAAGCAGCGCCATTGGATTACCGTGAAGAATAATCTTTGCTGCCAATGGATGCTTAGGACCAAGTCTGGTCTCAATACTATAAAAAATACCTGTCATATATAGCAAAAGCTTCATTACTATATTAATAACATTACCCAAATCCTCAACAAATACACCAAAATGCATCAGGTTGATCGAAACAGCAAAAGTAACCATTGTCATAACGATCATTATCGGGATAAAGCAAAGCAGATGTGAGGATAACGGTACACGAGTTGCTATCATCATAATGACAACAATCATCCAGGATATTGCCATCTTAAATGCATTGATCATCATATTAGATACAAGAAGTACAAATTTCGGAATATATACTCGTGCAACTATACTCTTATTCCTCTTGATCATTTTGACACTTTGAACAACATTCTTATTGAAAAATGCCCACATGGTCTGTCCAATAAAAAGGAAGGTGGTAAAGTATAGCTCCTTTGCCTGAAAAACCACACCAAATATAAGATAATATATTACCATTGTAAACAGCGGATCCAAAACCCACCATATCCAGTTCAAATATGAGTTGGCAACCTCTGTCTTTAACTCAGACTTTGCTGCTCTTATCTCATAATCATAGTACTTTTTCATATCATTCCAAAAGCGTGTCATGATAAATAAACCTCCAAATCAATATCCGCTACATCATATCATATTATGATATATGTGTCAAAACTCAAAACATCCTTGTACTTACAACCTGTATTCCTTAAAAAAGCGTACATTCACAAAAGAATGTACGCCCACTACTTATATCGTATTATATAGTTTTAGTACTTATAAACTGTAACTGTCTTAGAACCGAAGGCCAATGCATCTTCATGAGTTGCAAAGAATATATCTATATGATTACCACAAACTCCGCTTCCTCT
>CAMHMG010000187.1 GCA_946186175.1 uncultured Clostridia bacterium
TATGATAGCAAAAAAGAAAATAGCAGCAATCACTTTATCAACAATTATGGCAGCATCTATACTTACAGGATGTGGTGCCGGTTCTTCCAACTCAGCAGTAAATGAGACAGAGCAGGCAGAATCATCTGCAAAAGCAGCTAATATAGCAGATTACAAAGGACGCACCTTTACAGGCAGAGTAACCTCTATCAACGGTAATGAAATAACCGTTTCTATCGGAGGTGGTCCAATGGGAGAAATGGGACAGCGTCCGGATCAAAATTCCGATGATGGCAACAGACCTACTCCTCCGGACATGAACTCTAATGATGAGAAAAATCAAGCTTCTCCTGATTCAAATTCCAATGATAGCAACAGACTTACTTCTCCGGATATGAATAACGATGATGGCAACATGCCTACTCCTCCGGAAATGAACAACGATGATGACAACAGGCAGGCTCCTCCTGATATGAATAGCAGTGATGCTAACAATGATAATTCTTCGGATAACAGACCGGATAGAAAAGATCATGAAAGCAAAACTATCACATTTACAATTGATGATGAAAGTGTATTGGAAGATATAGAAATTTCTGATATAACGGAAAACACAAGACTTGCCGTAACAGTAGATGACAACGGCAAGATATCAAAAGTTGCCAAATCATCTGACAATATGAAACCAGGTGATAAGGGCGAACGCCCGGACAAAGCCGGAAGTACTTCTAACGAAAGCACTAGCTCTGACAATAAAGCTAACGACAATGATACTGACAATTCTGACAATGGTGAAAGTTCACTGTAATCATATAATTATGACTTAGTACTTTTTCAATAACATACTCTCCTTATAATTTATAAATAGTCACCTGCAGTTCAGGCATCGTACCGCCCCCAACAGTTAGACCAAATAATCTAACGATTGGGGGCGATTACTTCTAAAAAACCTAAATTATATATTTCTCCCTTGATACTGCACCGTTACAACATAGACAATTTTTTCAACTTCATTTATCTTAAATATAGCTAAATAATTATCAATAAGAAGTTGCTTATAACCTTTCTCAGCATACTTTCCCTCCAGCCTATCCTGATGAGATGAAGGAAATGTCTCTAAAGACTGAATAGCAATCCATATCCTATCTGTTTGTCTTTTAGCATTTTCCGGAGCAAGCTTTTCTAACGCAATATAAGCATAAATATCATCTATATCCCTAACAGCTCTGGGATATAACATTACTTCGTATTTATCCATAGTACTTCTGATTCAGCATATTCATAGCCGCATTCAATGCTATAGGCTGAGCCCCTTCTTCAACTTCTTTTTCAGCCTCATATATAGCTTGGTCAACCTTGTTAATCTGGGCAAATCGCTCATATAATTCTGCGCTCATAACAACCAAATCACTATATCCGTTCTTTGTAATAAAAATTGGCTCTTGGCTTTTATGTGCTAACTCAGAAATATCACTTGTATTTCTTAAATCTCTGATTGGCATAATCATCGGCATATTCAACACCTCCTCTTTTATGACATAATTATAGCATAATTATGTCACAGTGTGAAGTCATTTCCGCGTAAAGTGAATTTTTAAATTCCGTAAAGTAACCGTAATGTAAATAAACTTCGGTTACTCTCATCTTTTGAGTTCTGTATGAAATCTCATATAATACACAGTAAATTCCTCTATCAACATTTGTACTGATATGATAGAAAATATAATCAAAAGAAAACCTATTAATATTATTGATATATTATAATCACTTCCGCTATGTATATTTAAAAACTCTTGTATTACCATCATCATCGCAAGAATTGTCATTCCAATATATGAGACCATACCTACAGCTTTAATAATATTATTCCTTTTTGCAACGCGTTTCTCATTATCTACATTCTCAATTCTGTCGTAATCCATTCCGTCACCCATATTATTCATCAGATACAATTCATCAATAAAATCATATCCCTTCACATAATAATTGTACGGATCATATGGATCAATGATTACGTGAAGTTCCGGAATATTAATAGTATTTCCTGTCCTCAATATTTTCATATTTGACATTAAGTATCTTTTCTGCTCCACGCCTATGTAACTGTATTTTTTTAATTATTTTTCCAGACAATAATACAACTAATAACAATAAAGTAAATATTATAAATGCGATCAATAAAACACCTGCGATTTTTTATCAATTTCTTGAACAAAAAACAGCAATACCGAAAGCAAACCTATAAATAAAATAACATTTACTAAGTATCCATATATTATTGAAACAATACTATATCTGAAACTCTTCATTGGCGTTCCTCACACTTATCCTAACAGTCCTCTCAAAGTCTTCTTCTATCTCTGTAACGCTTCGATTTTTCCTTTTTCCCATTTGCACACACATTTGACGATATGAGCCGCGGTTTGTAAAATCGACTTCATCAACTACAGCTTTATCTCCATCAGCTGTACATAAATTGGTATAAATAAACCCATTACGATATTCAAAGAACTCCACTCCTAAAGAGATCAATTTCTCAACCTGTAATTTCGTAATTGTAAATATTGACTTCTGTTTTTCCGAACCGGCAAGAATGATCTTAATCTCCACTCCTCGCTTTGCAGCATTTATCAAAGAAGTTTCCATTATCTCATCGACTTGCAAAAAAGGTGTAATAATATGCACGTATTTCTCAGCGCTGTTGATAATATCCACATATACCTTTTCCCTTTGCTTATCCTTAAATGTAGGATAATTACTGCTATATGCATCTATATTATCTTCATCCGGAATCCCGTAATTGATCGGTACATCCAAGGCTTTATAAAACACCACACTAATATTATTAAAACTCTTTTTATTATCTCCCCATATGAGATTATCCTTCTGTTCCCCCTTATCTGTTGTTACCATTTTTTTCAATAGGTGAAATAAGTATGGAAGCATAATTGTAAATGCAAGAGAAAGCAGTGCCAGATTTACAATCACCTGTGTAATAATATCAACCATTGTCAAGCCCCCCTCTGTACTTATACTGGGGTAGTGTTCTTGTTATCATCCGGTTATGATATCTGACAAGCCTAAGCATTGCTCCGGTACATATGAGCATAGATATAATTATCCCTGTACCTCTAATAATATCTGATACCTTTAACATGAAACACAGTAATTCAATAATAAATGCTATCAACACCCACCAGAATGGATTTTTTCTTTTAGAATCATATATTTCTTTAAAACTTTCTCTACCGGTTAAAAACACAGCTATGGCAAAAAAGAACAATCCCAGGCCAAGCAGTATATGTGCTGTTTCCGGATCCCCCAAGCCTCCATCTGTGCCAAACGTTATTGCCACTATGTGCGCTCCAAATCCCAAAAGCCCGCCACCTACTGTCCAGATACTGGTTGCGTTCTGAAAATCAAGCCTACGTTTATTAACATCAATCTTCTTACCCTTTGCAGCATGGAAACCTATGTCCTCTATGAGATTTTCTATCTCCCACATCTTCTTAATATTGAAAGCATATACACCGGCAACACAAAGAACAGCTATTGCCATCATATATGTAGCAATAAGCGTACTCATGGTAACATTAAAAAACTGCATCAATATACCTAACGTGGCAAAAATCGGCAGTGACAAAAACAGATTTTCTCCTATATATTTCTTTCTATCAATAGGAAGTCTGCCTGCCAGTTTCCCTGTCTGTCCATTGATTGCTACATGAGCCACTCTTCCATTTTTTCTATAGGTGAGCAGCCACACGGGAAGCATTGCAAGTTCGGCTTTTCCCATCAATGTATGATATGTATCCGAAGCATATGGCACTTGTTCAATATGATATCCATATAACTCGGGCTGAGTATCTATAAATGATGTAGTTGCATTATTGATCATTTCTTTTGCCCCGGACATATATACGTCTTCTGTGACATCTGCTATATCTGCATAGAAACCACTAAGGAATGCCGGCGAAAAGTCCTGAAGCTTTCTCATGTCAAACGGTGTCAACTGCTCACTTAACTCATCCTCAAAAGCTGCAGAAGCATCAAATGCCACTCCACGGTACTCACATTTCAGATCTCCGTATACGGAATATCCCTTTATCTTTTCCTGGTTATCTTCTACAATTCTCTTCTCATTCTCTTTCGTTGCAAGCACTTCTACAGGACCATTCTGCGATGCATTGTATATCCAATAGGGTACATAGATTCCACGAAAACTGTCAATGTGCTCAGCATCTTTAAGCCAGTCCGGAGAATATCTTTCCCTTTTAAGCTTAGCGCTATAAATCCTTTTACAATCCTCTTTAGAGACCGTAAATGGAATTATATACTTAGGACTCTCCATGCGCTCAAGCCTTCCCTCCAGCACAGAAGATGCCCCGCAAAAACTGCAATACGCTAATGCCTGCGTATCCATACTGTATATCTTTCCGGCACACTGTGGGCAGGTAAACACAGTCACCTCATACTGCTGTTCCTCGTCCGCTTCCATTCCACCACTTACTTCGTATGGATCAAACAGACTCTTACAGTGGGAACATTTTAATTTGCCTGACTCTATATCATATTGTAAATTACCCGCACAGTTTTTACATGTGTACATAAATGTCTCCCTCGATCATTTTTCTCATTTATGATGCCATTTCTCAAAATATTCCGGATATGCATCATAAATATTCTGCATATACAACGCCCCTTTAACCATATATTTTGATGGACTATTAGGATCCACAAGAATCATAATGTCCGTTGGCGCATTTTCATTCCTAAAAATATCACGAAATGCAGAATCAGCTAAAGCATCTGTTACATATTTGTATTACACATTACCCTCAGTAATATATTTAAAAAGCCATATCATTACATCAGCAATAATACGGCTCTTTTATCATTCCACTCAAACATTTTCTATCTTTAAAAAATCTTCCGGCAATATTGCAGGAATCTCAGAACCCGCAAAATCATCTACATTTCTAGTAATAATATAATTTGCATTGACTCCGACAGCACATTTATCCTGTAAACAATCCTCAAAATCTTTAAAATCACTTTTTTAATAGCATTAATCACTTCATCATGATCTGCTCCAACCACAGTCAAACATTTACATACATTAACAAGCCACTCCCTGCGTTCATTTTCCGGCAGCTTCCTTAATATATACCAAAGATTAGAAATAGAATGAAACGCAACAAATCCCTGAATTTCTCTAGAGGCACATTTCTTCATTACCTCAGTTGATTCTTTTTCAAATGGCTGACGCTTTATAATAAAATCAATAATCACATTAGTATCAATTAGTGCTACCATACCTTTCAGCCCTTGCCTCCTCTAGTTCTTTATCCGGATCAAAATCTACCGGAAAATAATGTTGAATATTATCTCTTGCTTCAAGCATCTTTTCAAACGCTTCTTTTCCTTCACTGTTATATACATTTTCTATCTGTTCTTTTTCGTGTGGCATTAATCGTCGTATTATTTCTATAAGAAAACTAACATTATCATCAGATAAATTACCAATCATACTAACTGCCTGCTCTTGTAGTAATGACATAAGAAACACCACCTTTCTTTTCTATTATTATAACCCTTTATACACGTTATAACAATACTATTATTCTTTATTGTTTTTACAATATACATATCGCCATAAATCTATTCGTCAAAGCAGAAGCTAGGAATAAAGTTTTAGCTCTCCGTATGAATTCTCATTTAACTCAAGCCATTATAACATTAATTTTTATAAAATAATTTACACACGTATTATTACGTAATATAATATAAAGGAGTTGATAACATGCCAATGACAGCGAAACAAATGATCAAACTTCTGAAAGCAAACGGTTTTACAGAGGTCAGACAGAAAGTGAGGATACATTATGAATCAAGAATTATATTATCCGGCTATTTTCACACCTGAAGATGATGGAAGATACTCTGTATCATTTCCTGATCTTCCAGGCTGCAATACTTTTGGTGATAATTTAGAAAATGCTTATGATATGGCTTTTGACGCTCTTGGTATAA
>CAMHMG010000188.1 GCA_946186175.1 uncultured Clostridia bacterium
GATAAATTCGATCTATGAATATATACTTCAGATAGTCTTATATTATTTGAAAAATCTATATTTTCTATCTTAGTATCATCAATATAGATATGTCTTAAATTACTTAAATTATCAACAATCAATTCCTTAATCGGCATCGAATTAATCCTAATATTTTTAACATTAGTTAAATTATTAATATTTAACTCGACCATCTTTTCACTAGCCAAACTTAAGTCTTCAATCTTATTCAAATCATTAATACCTGTAATAACAACAAGATTATCGCATAAAATATCCAACTCCTTAAGAGAATAATCACCTGTCACATCAACACTTGTCAAATTCTTACTGTTGTCACCTTCATATATATGTAACTCAGATAAAAACGGGGCATCTATCTTTAGAGTTTGTACAAGACATTCCTCAATAAAAACCGTCTTAAGTTTGTTATTACTTATTGAAACTTCTCCATTTCCATATTTTTCTACCCTAAGTTCTTCAAGATTAGTTAGTAATTCAATTCCTTTTAAATCATACACAACATTTTCATTAATCTCTAAATTTACAATATAGTCTGAATCAACAACATCTGATTCATTATCATTCATACCTTCTTGACTTTTTATAATTGCATCTCGTAGTGATTTATCTGGAAAATTGTTTGCATCAACTTTGATTTGTTCAGCAAAAGCCGTACACCGAGCCATCATTATCACCACAACTAACACCAGAAAACTCAACACTATTTTTTTCAACATTATATTCTACTCCTTCTTCAATACTTTTGTATGTTTTAAATTTAATATCAACCAAAATTTACTAATCGAAATAGTTTTATATTAAAAGATATAGTAACTATTCAGGTCACCCTACTCAAAAATGATATCGGGATTGCCTGACATTGCATTTATTATTGCTGTATAGGCATTCATACCATGCTTTTTGGCAGTGCCTATGTATGACATTATTTTTAAGTATGCTATTGCTCCATCCCAGCTTCTGAAACAGCCTGATACCTTGGTCTTAGTTTTGACCATGCGAATATCACGCTCCGCCTGATTATTATCAAATGGAACGTTGAAGTCTGTTGCGAAGCGGCATATCTCTTTTTTTAGATTATCTAGTCGTTCTATTAACGACCTGACTTTACCTTTTTTCTTTCGACCTCTCTTTGATGGCTTTGATTCAGGTAAAGGATTCTCTTTGTAAGCTTTTTGTAAGATATCCTCATACTGCTTACTGAATTTATTTATGTGATATCGGCTTAGTGAAGCTTTCCCGCTTTCTTTTGCCTTATCAACTGCCTTCTTCATATTTAGAAGAAGATCCATAAATAGTTGCGCCCATTCCTGATCGGGATGATTTTCAATGACACCTGTCAGTTCCCTCAGCAGGTGTGCGCAGCAGACAGAGTGTTCAAACTCTCCGTCACAGCTCCAGTAGGAGCTCCAACAGTCGTGTACCACAACGCCTTGATAAACAGGAAGAAGTCCTTCGTCATTGATTGCCTCTTTTCCCCGCTTGCCATGCAGGTACAGATATGTGAGGAACTTGCTGCACATTACATGTACCCATCTTGTTTTACCATCAACACGGGTACCGGTTTCATCGCAGTGAACAAGATGAGTGTCAAGAAGCATCTGACCGATTTTGGTTACAGTATTATCTACTGCATCGGCACATCGTGCGACCATGCCGGTGATTGTACCTGTAGCAACAGGGACATTAAATACACCGCTCAGGATCTCATTGGTTCTTGCGATGCTTAATGCTCCTACAGTATTAAGTGCCACAACCAATGCCGAAAGATTGGTGCCGTACTGGACCGGTGCTTTTACATCTTTTGGGAATGCACCTTTTAACTTTTTATCACACAGTGGGCACTCTACTGCATATACTTCGTGTGCGGTTATGGAAACATTTACATCTATATCAACCACATTCCTTGTTTCTGTAATACAGGCATGTGAACGGCACTCATTATAATGAGGACAGCCTTCGCACTTTTAAGGCATATGACTGATTGTCTCATCCGGATTTGCTATAACTTTGAGGTAACTGCCGTCATGACCGGTCTGACCGCCCGGTTTCTTGCCACTTGGCTTACGGAGAGACTTCGGCTCAGGCTTGTTATAGCCATCGGTTGAAGGCGGTTTGGAACTGTTCCTTGAATTCTTGTTTTTCTTCTCGGTAAGTTCCTTAATGGTCTGTGTAAGTTCTTCAACCCTTGTTGTAAGTTTACTCACTTCATTGGTAAGGGCTGCGTTCTGTTTCAAAAGAGTATGATTTTGATCTAGCAGAACCTTGTTCTGCTCCAAAATATAATCAAAATATTCTTTTGTGACTGGCATGAAACGCACCCTCTTTCACTTGAATTCTGACACATTAATTATAGCAGAAATCTAGTGAAATAGCTAATTTGCAGCCTTTTAGTGTTCGTCAAAATGACGGTGGATAACTTGATAAAGAAATATCATTTTATCCATACATAAACACTTCTCAATGAAGTTATCAACACGAATGAAGCTAAAACAAATGAAAAACAATCCATATCCTTTAAATGATGTGGATAGGTAAAAACTAATTCAAAATAGTAACCGTCAACTATGATTTTGGGCTTGATAAAATATTTTATTTTCTACTATTTGCACAAAATCAATAATACTTATTTAGGGGTGACCTGAATAGTTACAAGATATATTAAAACAACTATTTCTTCTTAATCTTAACACCCTTTGAAACCCCTGCTTTCTTAATCATTTCCTTATATTTTGCAAGTTGTTTTTTAGTAAGAGATTTTGGAACAAATATTACAGTTTTCTTATTAATATTCTTAAATGATCCCTTCCCTATGCTCTTAATCTTCGTAGATTTGATAATAATTGTCTTTAAATTCTTATCATTCCTAAAACTATTCTTTCCGAGCTTTTTAACTTTTGCAGGAATAGTAATCTTTATAAGTGATGAACAATTTGCAAATGTTCTATCTCCAATCTCTGTAATTCCTGAGCTTATATCAACAAACTTCAGATTCTTACAACCCTCAAATGCCGCTTCACCAATTTCTTTAACATTTGTTGGAATAATAACTGTTTTTAGGTTAGTACATCCACTGAATGCTCCGTCGCCGATTATTTCGATATTACTACCAATAACAATCTTTTCAATACTTTTGTTATCAGCAAATGCTTCATCTGCAATCTCTGCCACCTTATATGTAATACCGTCTATTGTTTCATTTTCAGGTATTATCACAGTTTTATCATTGATATCCAATAATGGCTTATATTCTAAAGTCATTTCTCCATCTTCAGAAGAAATAATATTAAAGTTGGTAATGGCGCTATCTGTCCTATTAGTATTTTCATCCACAACAGTAATTTTCTCTACTATTGGTGACGACTCAGTAGCGCTTTCTTTAGATGGTTCACCATTTTCATCAGACGGCGTGGTTATAATCGTAGGTTGATTATTTTTATCATCAGTCGCGAGAGTTATATCGACCTTTGCTATTCTTCTCGTTTCTTTATGTGTGTGATCATTATTACAAACTCTCTCTTCTACTCCATCTGTTGTTTCGGTTGCAGGTGTTTTTACAGTCCACTCTCCCCAATTATGACCGTAAGCTTCAATAACCTTTCCCTCAATTACATCACCACATACGGAACACTTCTTATCTACCTCTTTTCCACTTTGTGTACATGTGGCTGCTTTGGCGCTACCCATAACCTCTTTGTAATTATGACCGCGTGCATCAATCACTTTTCCTTTTATCACAGCACCACATATTGAACACTTCTTGTCTGCTTCTTTACCGGGTTCCGTACAAGCAGCAGCTTTGGCACTTCCTTCAACCTCTTTGTAATCATGACCACGCTTTTCAATAGTCTTTGAAATTCTGCTTAATTCCTTATTACAAACCGAACAATATACCACCTCTTCATATGATCCGTCTTTCTCACAGGTTGCTTTTACTTCATTCTCTCTAACAGTCGATGCAGGAACATGATCTGTCTTTGCGATTATGATATCCTCTGTATTTATTTGTTTCTTTCCGTCTTTATCTGCGAACAGTCTATTACATCCACTGCACTTCCAGTATTCAACATTTCCCGTTTCTTCGCATGTTGCATTCTTTGAGTCCACCTTAATGAGCGTATGTATATGGGAGAGTTTCGGTATAGCTCTTGTCTCGATATGACTTGGATTTCTTCCACAAACTCTCTCTTCTACTCCTTCTGATGTTTCGGTTGCAGGTGTTTTTACCATCCAAATGCCCCAGTTGTGACCAATTTCATCAACTTTAACTGTGCTTCGGCTTATCTCTTCACCACATACTGAACAGTAAACTACCTCATCATAGGAACCACCTTTTTCACAGATTGCTTTTATTTCATTCTCTCTAACTATCGATGCAGGAACATGATCTGTTTTTGCTATTATAATATCCTCTGTATTTATTTGTTTCTTTCCATCTTTATCTGAGAACAGTCTATTACATTCACTGCACTTCCAGTATTCAACATTTCCTGTTTCTTTGCATGTTGCATTCTTTGAGTCCACTTTAACGAGCGAATGTGTATGGGAAAGTTTTGGTATAGCTCTTTTCTCGGTATGACTTGGATTTCTTCCACAAACTCTCTCTTCTACTCCTTCTGATGTTTCGGTTGCAGGTGTTTTTACAGTCCACTCTCCCCAATTATGACCGTGAGCTTCAATAACCTTTCCCTCAATTACATCACCACATACGGAACACTTCTTATCTACCTCTTTTCCGCTTTGTGTACAGGTGGCTGCTTTGGCACTACCCATAACCTCTTTTAAAATATGACCAAGCTTTTGAATAGTTTTTGGAGTTCTGCTCAATTCCTTATTACAAACCGAACAATATACCACCTCTTCATACGATCCGTCTTTCTCACAAGTTGCCGGCATCTCATTTTCTATTATTGGATTAGTTAACGCATGACCCTCAGCCTTAATTACAGCATCTGCTTCATTAATCTGTATAGTTCCTGTAACATCCGAAAAACATTTACCACATTCTTTACATTTATAATATTGTATATTTCCATTTTTTTCGCAAGACGCAGACACAGCAGATATCATACCTTCAGTAAGATTATTGTGAGTACATTCTTGTCTTGTGATAGAGACTACTAAAGCTGTTATCACATATTTATAGGCATCTTCACCAATATAGTTTGCAGTAGCAAACTCAGTAATCCCCACTTCCAGATCTTTTGTCAAGTCATTACTATCCCACACCCAATTATTGTTGAGATTTATCTGTTCAACTTTTTCGATTCCATATTGTACATTCATCTGATCTGATGGTTTTCCGGGTGCATTGGAAATCTTATCAACTCTTACAGCTACTTTTGTATTAATACTATTATAATTATCACTGTCATCAGGCATCCAAATAACATCATATTCTGTAATTTCAGAATCTTCAAAAGCTGGTTGTATTGTATTATTCAACCATTTAAACGTCCCTGCCAATTCTGAATCATCAGATACATCATACTTAACAACACCGTCATACAATTGCGAGTTACACAACATATCGCCTATTGCAATATTCGCAGCCGAAGGTTTAGTTAACAAAATCGGCGTAGCTTTCTTAACATTTACACTGACAATGCACTCTCTTGGACTATATCTGTCTTCATCTATAGGAGTGAAAACAGCAGTATACCCAGTATTATTAACAACCGGTATTATACTATCATCCTTCCAACTCCACGTTCCCTCCACATTAGCACTACCGCCGGTAATATCAATATTACCAAGGCTAACTTTAGGGTTGTATACTATCTCATCCACAGATGGCATGATTGAAATAACCGGTACAGCTCTATTTACATTAATGCTTATTGTGCCCTCAACACGATCACGCATATTATCATCCGGAACAAACACCCACTCAGCCGTAGTATCCGTAACGTCTGGTTTATAATCGGGGTATTTCCATTTTAAACGCCCCGGAACTTC
>CAMHMG010000189.1 GCA_946186175.1 uncultured Clostridia bacterium
TATGGTAATATTATCATTTCAAAAAAGTTGCGAACTGCATTGCAACCGTAACTAAAATGAAATATAATGGGCTTAAATGAACTATATTATAAACATATATAAATTTAAGGAGCGTGATCATTATGGATGCAGCATTGAAAGAATTATCTTACACGACAGAAGATATATTTGCCCTTCCTGACGGAGAAAGAGCAGAATTAATTGACGGACAGATATACTACATGGCAACCCCGAACAGAATTCACCAGCAAATAGTCAGAAAATTCACCCAACGAATATCTAATTATATTGATTCAAAAGGCGGAGACTGCGAAGTATACCCTGCGCCATTTGCAGTATTTCTTAATTGCGATAACAAAAACTATGTTGAACCTGATGTTTCAGTAATATGCGATCCGGGTAAGCTTACAGACAAGGGTTGCAATGGTGCTCCTGACTGGGTTATCGAGGTAGTGTCAGGAAGCAGCCGCAACATGGACTATCTAAGAAAACTAGTAAAATATCAGACATCAGGAGTCAGAGAATATTGGATCGTCGATCCTGATAAGAATGTTGTGACTGTATATAATTACGAACATGAGACAATGGAGCAATACTCATTTGACGATGTGATTCCCGCTGGGATATATGAAGATTTCACTCTTACCGTAAACTGATCTGAGCGCTTATTAAGGTACAGGAATGTATCTGTTCAGCTACACTTCACAGATACGCGGCAGGCATGGTGCTTCGCACATTTCAGTATGCCTGTCGCATCGAAAATACATATCAAAGAGGTGCCCCCATGGCAGAATTTCAGGAACTAATCAAAAATTTCAATAAATGTCGCGACTATGTGCGCGACTTTTTTGTATACGGTTTTAAGAGCAGGCAGGACTTCACCTCTGACAGAAAAAGCGCACGAACTTATGATGATGAAAGAAGACGCATAACAAGCTGGCTATCTGAATATGTTGTGGAGGACATGACAGAACAAAATCATGTCAAAAATATTTCTCTCCAGATCGACAGCAACCTTTTAGACACCAACCCGTTGTTCTCTGTCTGGAAAACCAAAAGCTTTACGGACAACGATATTATGCTGCATTTTTACCTTCTCGACATACTTGGCGGTTACACATATTCATCTGAACATAGCAAAACCATGTCCACAGATTCTGATTCTTCATCTTGTCGTCACAACCCGACCGATGCAGATTCCAATTCTTCATCTTCCCATCACAACCCGGACGATGCAGATCCCGATTCTTCATCCGAAAATTCCAAGCACTCAGCCTATTCCGCAAATGAGCTTGCAGACATTTTATCCAAAGATTACTCGTTTCCGGCAGACACACAACTTGTAAGACGCAAGTGCAACGAATATGTTAAGGAAGGCCTTCTCGAAACCGAAAAGGACGGTAAAACTCTTCTATATAAATGCAGCCTTACATGGGATGAGCTTTTTGACCATGTTCTAACCAATATTACTGATTCCACTTCCCTTATAAATGCTATATCACTTCTACAGTTAGGCTGTCCTTTCGGCTACATAGGAAACACCATTCTTGAAAGACTTCAAAAAGAAAACAACGTTTTCCGTGTCAAGCACAGTTTCCCGGTATTCACTTTAGAGGATGAGATTGCGTATGAACTTCTATTGGCAAAACGCAATCACAGCTATGTGAAAATGGATATCATGAGCAACAAGACGGGACAAAGTCCAAGACCGGTATATGGTGTTCCACTTAAAATATTTGTAAGTACCAGAACCGGCAGACGTTATGTGTGCATTTATCACATGATCCATGAAAAAACAAGAACCTCGACAAACGATCAACAGAACGCTTTGACCGCTTCTGACGCCAGACCTTCCAAATCCAAATTTCATTTCAGAAACGTTCGACTTGATCAGATAAAATCAGTGAGTGTGATAAAGCCTGATGATACTTCCGGTTCTAAGTCAAATGCCATAACCGCTACCATCGATGCATATAAAACTCAGGAAGAAGCACTCATAAACAACCTGCCATTTGTATGGGGAGTATCCTTTGAGGGAATGAGAACCAAGACATCTCTCACCCTTAGAATTGATGAGCAATACGAAGGATTCATTTTAAACCGTCTAGAACGTGAAGGAAAAGGCGGGAAACTAACGAAACTTTCGGACAACACCTTCCTTTACGAAAAGATCGTCTTCGACGCTAATGAAATGTTTCCGTGGCTTCGCACATTTATCGGAAGGATTGTTGATATTCATTTCTTTACCATGAATCAAAACGGCGAAGTGATCAGGGAAAACATTTACTTAAGGCGACAGTTCTTAGAAGATATCAAGGCAGTTACGAAGCTTTACTTGTAAGGAGAAAAATATGCAGCTTTATTCAGAAATATATAATTGCTATTACAATATAATACACGATCTGTTAGATCAAACTGGTCCTATATCCAAAGATGAGCTGTCATCCACCATTTTCAAAAACGGCTTTAGCGAGACTATGCTGTATCTGGTTCCGAAGCTTAATTCAGGTGAGTGGGGTTTCTTCGTTAAAGATAATGACGTGTATATTTCTACATTAAATAATAAGCCGGTGGTCGTGCTATCCCTGCTTCAGAAACGTTGGCTTAAATCAATACTTTCAGACAAAAGGATACAGCTCTTTCTAGATGAAAGCAACCTTTCGTCTATAAATAATGCACTTAAGGATATTGAACCTCTATACAACGAATCGGATTTTTACATATATGATCGATTCTCGGATGGAGACGATTATTCAGATGAGAATTACAGAAACAATTTCAGAACAATACTGTCTGCCATTTGCAGCAGACAGTATCTTAACATATCATTTAACACTCACAGAAACAACCGCATTCACTATTGGTATCTACCCTGTAAGCTTGAACACTCGGTGAAAAATGATCGTTTCCGTCTTCTTGCATTAGAAGGCAGAGGACGAAGTCAATATGTACTTCACATCATTAATCTTTCACGTATAGAATCTATTACAGAGACAGGCGAATACGCTGACAAATCACCTGATATCAACGAATATATCACCAAAGAGTACAATGATGAACCTGTAACACTGCTCATCAATAATGAGCGGAATGCTTTAGAGCGGGCGATGCTGCAATTTGCCAACTACAAAAAGAACACCGTCCGTATAGATGATAACACTTACAAATGTGATATCTATTATAATAAAAGTAATGAAACAGAACTGCTGATCGAAGTGCTTTCATTTGGCCCCACTATCAAAGTAATTGGTAACGAACACTTCCTTAAATTATTAAAGCAGCGCCTGACACGGCAATGTCAGTTGCTACAATAACAAAAAACAGGTGTCAAAGTGATAACTACTTTGTGCTTAAACAAAAAGCAGTTTAACTAAATGACACCTGTTTTATATTATGAGAAGTACTTCATACATTCTCATAATCTCGAACACTTCATTTTCTCGTTATCCGAACAGTTATTATTATGCTCTCTATCATTTCTCAAATGGGAACTTATAATCAAGCCCCAATTCATCCCTTACTGTCAGAATATCCTTCTGCACAGCTTCCCCTACAGGTACTCCTTTATCCTTTCTAAAGAGCCACATCTCATACTCTTTCTCGCCTGCAGTATATATTCTATCCTCTCCCGGTGCAAGCTTAGACGCTCTAAGTGCACGACATATATCACCTGCAATCTTCTTAAACTCTTCTCTTCCCATAAATGCGTCAGGATCTACAACGAAGAAGAAATGACCGAGATGATACATAGCAGGCTTACCATTATTATCTACACCGGTAAGAGCCTTCATAAACTGACCACCGGAAAGCGCAGCCGAGAGAATCTCAACAACAGTTGCGTATCCATATCCCTTATATCCGCAAAGCTCATCACCTATTCCGCCAAGTGGTGCAAGGGCAGCAGTACCCTCAACAAGTCTTTTCAATATCTCTGCACTATCTGTGAGCGCCTCTCCTTCTTCGGAAACGACCATTCCCTTAGGTGTAGTTTTCCCCTCTCGCGCATAGTATTCTATCTTTCCTCTCTGCACAATAGAAGTTGCACAGTCAAGACAGAATGGGAACTCCTCATCTGTAGGAAGTGAAAATGTCAGAGGATTAGTACCAAGCATATTCTCAACACCAAAAGTTGGAGCTATTGAAGGTCTGGCATTAGTACCCGTAAGTCCGATCATACCTTCCTTACTCGCCATTGAAGACCAATATCCTGCAATTCCGTAATGCGTGGAATTGCGAATAGCGCCTCCTGCCATTCCATACTTCCTAGCCTTTTCAATCAGCATTGTCATCATCTTATGACTTGCAACCATTCCCATACCATCATGTGCATCCATGACAACCGTTGTAGGTGTCTCTTTGAGAATCTCTATATCGGTTGTCGGAAGCAATGTCCCCTTAACAATCCTGTCAATGTAAATAGGCTTGAACCTGTTACATCCATGGCTCTCGATACCACGTCTGTCAGACTCCAATAATACATCTGCACAAATCTTTGCATCTTCCTCAGGCACCCCATATCCCTTGAAAGCATCAATCATAAAATTATTCATCAGTTCCCATGAAACAAAGGGTCTTGTTTCTGTCATTGTTCATACCTCCCCTTACTCGAAGTGTTCAGCAACAAGCTTCAAATCTTCTATTATCGGTAAATGCTGAGGACATACATGTTCGCATTGTCCGCACCCCACACAATCACTTGCCTTACCAAATGTATGCGTAAGCCTCTCATAATATTCACCCTGAGGAGTCCAGCCCTTTTCCTTTACCTCCTGCTTATCCGCATTATATAAAGAAAAATACTTTGGAATAGCAATCTTCATAGGACAGCCGTCAGTACAATACGAACAGCCTGTACACGGTATCGCTATATTGGAATTGATCATATCAACTGCCGTCTTGATAACCTTCTTATCTTCATCATTAAGCGGCTCGAAATTCTTCATATAGCCTGTATTATCCAACATCTGCTCCATATTGCTCATTCCGCTTAATACCATCATTACATTATCAAGACTAGCTGCAAAGCGTATTGCCCATGAAGGCACTGACATCTCAGGCTTATAGCTTTTGAATAATTTCTCAACATCCTCAGAAACATTAGCCAAAGTTCCGCCTTTGACCGGCTCCATAACAATAACAGGCTTGCCAAACTTAGTAACCATTTCATAACATTTTCTTGACTGGATTGCATCGCTTTCCCAATCAAGATAATTGATCTGCAACTGAACAAATTCCATCTCGGGATGTTCCGTCAACGCCTTTTCAATAAATTCAGCATTATCATGGCATGAAAAACCTATATGCTTGACAAGTCCCTTTTCCTTCTTATCTATAAGCCAGTTAAAGCAATCAAGTTCTGTATATTTTTTATAGGAACCTGCTCCCATATCATGAAGAAGATAATAGTCAAAGTAACCTGCTCCGGTCTTTTCCAATTGGGCATTGAATATCTTATCCCTGTCTTCCTTTGTCTGAATAAATCCCGAATGCAGCTTAGTAGCAAGCGTGAAACTATCTCTTGGATATCTGTCAACCAACACCTCTTTCGCAGCAGACTCACTTGCAAAATTACAGTACATCCAAGCAGTATCAAAATATGTAAAACCCTGCTCAATAAATGAATCCACCATCTTCTTAGTCAGCTCAATATCAATCTTTGCCGGATCATTAGAATCCAACGACGGTAACCTCATCAACCCAAAACCCAATTTCTTTGCCTCCATAAAATACCTCCTCCAGTTCTTCAATCTTTTCATAAAATATATCAACATCTGTCATTAAAGAATAATCCGTCATGACATTCAGTGCATCCATTCCTTGAGCTTCTGTATTCTCAAACAGATATTCATTCTAATATCTTTCTTGCCATCTCCATAGCCTTATCTTCCGTAATTGACGAATCCTGTTGCATGTAGGAAGCGGCCAGTTTTCTAATATT
>CAMHMG010000190.1 GCA_946186175.1 uncultured Clostridia bacterium
TATTCAAGGAAATATACCTCCATTTCCCATTATTACTCTGATAATACCGATCAAAAATAAATGTGCAGGATAATAGATATAGAAAAACCATTTCATTCCTTTCCATTCTCCTCTTTCACCATTATACTGTTTTAAAATCGGTAACGATAATAAGGTAAACATCTGAAGAATACCATATGCTTTATCCATAAAAATAAAGTAAACAATTGCATACATAGCTGTCCAAATCAGCATGGTAATCGATTGCTTTTTGAAATCGCCACGGTTTAAATATAAAAACACCGGACACATAGCTGCAATTGTAGACCAATCGGAAAGAAATGTAATTATGCAGATTAATATCATCAGTATGATCTTTGCCCAGCCCGGCAAACAATCTGTTGTAAAAATCACCATAAGAACAACAGACCACGCAAGTGACCACATCACACTAGTCATATTAAACATTCCATTTGGGATAAACGGTATTCCTCCCGCAAAATTGTATGCAAAATGTGATATGATTGCAAAAACAAACAATCTTAAAATATACTTTTTGACATTTCTGGTATAATGAAATCCCTCCGCTATAAAGAACCACATAATAGGTGCTGTCAGTCTGCCAACTATATGCAGAAGCATTACCCACCATATTTTCTGACATCCAGGGAATAAAAGCCATGTCACATGATCAATTGTCATCGCTATGATAGCGATCAGTTTTATCTGGTTAGAATTCAATCCCTTTTTATCAATTCCCATGATCAACTTACTCCCTTTACTTTAACAACCACGCGAATGCTTTTGCCGTTCTTACATCAGCATCCTTAAAATGATTGCCTTCGTTCCATTCCAGTACACAGTTTACGTTCTTATCCTGCAATAATCCGTACGCTTCACGTATCCTGTCACCAACTGTTGCCATAACCGGATTGCGCGCTTTTTCCTCTTTGTTGCCAAGGCTTAGATATACTTTGTTACTCTTGATCTCATTTTCTTTCATGTAATCCGCAAATCCCGGAAACCACACAGATGGAGAAGCAGCCGCAACACCTGCGAATACATCGGTCTGATAAGCTGTCCATAGCGCAAACAACCCTGCCAATGAATACCCGCCGATGTAATATGTTTTGCTCCTGTCGGAGCAGAGCTTAAACAGTTCACTAAGTGTATCTGAAGCACTTTTACCAAAATCCTTTTTACCGAATACAGCAGATGCTTCCCACGGTGAAAGATCCTTGTTCCAATCATTGATCTTGACTGCAATTAATCGAAACTCTTTCCCACAATCATCCGCAATAATTGCAGCCTCATTTTCAATTCCTTCAAGGTCGTGTTCATCAACCGGCTGAATAAGCACTATATCTGCCGCCGGATTTCCATATTCATATATTTCCATTAAAAAACTTCTCCATACCAATAATAGCTCATAACGCAACGTCACAAGCAACCCCTGACGCAAGGGGACTCTTGTTCTTTAAAAAACTCTTTTAAAAACTGTGCACAAAATACTTGCATTTTTGTGCGAAGTTTTATATAATCAATAAGTTGTAATCTTTATTACATATCGGAATGTGGCTCAGTTTGGTAGAGCGCATCGTTCGGGACGATGAGGCCGCAGGTTCGAATCCTGTCATTCCGATTAAAAATCCGCTGATTTTTCAGCGGATTTTTTTACTTATTGTTATGTACTACACCATATCTAACTCTCATTTTCTTTATATTAATTTATTGACAGATCAGCGGAATCAAAATGCAGCTCTACCATTCCAAGATCATATGAACGATAAAACTCCGTCATTATTCTTGTAGCAACTTCCTTGGTTTCTTTTGAATCTAAGTTCATCAAAAGCACAGCATATTGAGTACTGCTGTATCTAGTTGAGACATCAATATTTCTAATAGAATTGACAATTGCATTTTCAAGAAGATTCATTACTCGGTCATGCTCTTCAACGCTGACTTTCACTCCACTTACGGAAGCTACGGTAAACAGAATGATCTGAAACTTTTGATGATTTCTCTCCGTCACGCTGCATATATACTCATACATCTTTGCAAATTCCGGATATTCCGCCATCATACATCCCTTATAACCATCTTCACTCTTAATGATTTCAATAAGCTGTTGAAGATCCACCGCCTCAACGTAATCATCAAAATCCGTATTGTCTTCTATCTGATGGCAATAAAAGGCATTGCCCTTCTGTTGTTTTGCAACATATATAGCTTTATCTGCATTTTCATAAAGAGTCATAACCTTGTCTTTTTCAGTTATTACTTCAGTTGCCCCCACAGAGACATTTAATTTTTTAATCCTCTCATCAATAGATATTCTCTCTTCCAATAGTTTAAAGAATCTTTCAACAAAAGTTCTCGCTTCAGCCTCAGTGTCAGCATTTTCATTATATACCACAAACTCGTCAGCTCCAAATCTTGATATTACCAAATCCTTTTGCGCTGCTCTGATCAATTCAACCATTACCTTAAGATAATGATCGCCGGCAACAAAGCCTTCCGTCTCATTAATTCTGTGAAAATGGTCTATATCAAATATGAATAGTGATCCATGTCCTTTTTCTCCAATTGCGTTCTGAATCTCTATTCGTCCGCGCTCTCTGTCAAATGTCGATGTAAGATTGTCAAGATCACCTACAAGCTCACCACCACGATCCTCTGCATAATCAATAACACGTGAAAGGATAGTCGTGGCCTGTTGAACCACTTCAGCATCATTATCCATATTAACTTGCGGCAATCGTTTTTCCTTGATCAACTTTATCATTGCCTTAGCACACTGCTCATCCCATTGTGTCCCCACACCATGTTCTAATTCAGAAAGGACCTTCGCATCATCCAAATGTCTTCTATATACACGATTAGAGGACATAGCATCATAGGCATCGGCAACCGCTATTATCTTGGCGATCATAGGTATCTCATCACCTTTGAGCCCATCAGGATATCCTTTGCCGTCAATGCGCTCATGGTGGTATTTTGCACCTATATCAAGACCTTTGATCATATCTATATCTTTGAGAATTTCTGCTCCAACAGTAGTATGACTCTTCATAATCATGAATTCTTCTTTGGTAAGTCTTCCCGGCTTATTAAGAACCGAATCAGGAATTCCTATCTTGCCAATATCATGTAAGAGTCCGATAAATCTAACCTCTGAAATCTCATGTTCAGTATATCCGATTTCCTTTGCTAATGCAGCTGAATATTCAGATACTCTTCTTGAATGACCCCTAGTGTATTCATCCTTTGCATCTATTGTATTAGCTATGGTCGTGATGGTTTGCATAGTCATCTGTTCCATAGTTTCATTACGGAAGAGTATCTCCTCATTCATTGCACGTATTTCTTCGTTCTGTGCGGTAAGAAGTTCACTCTGTTCCCTGATCTCATCATTTTGAATCTCAAGCTTCTTATTCTGTTCAGTTAACAGTTCGCTTTGCTCTCTGATCTCCTCGTTCTGAGCCTCAAGCTCTTCACTCTGCTCTCGAATTTCTTCATTCTGTGCAGATAGCTCCTCTGCATACATGATATTATTTTTATGGATCTCATCATATATCTTTGTTGCCAGATATGCACCCATGAAACATAAGAATAATAAAGCAACCTGAATCTCTATATCCTTACTGTTGTGTTCATTGATCTCTCCACCTATATATCTCATATAGATTGAAATGATATTAACCACAGTGGCGGTAATCCCACTGACAACAATAATCTTTGGTTGATGAAATAGAACTAAGAGGGATAACATGGGAAGAATATAAGAAAATACCATTGTTGTACTACCCGTCATCATTACAAAGCAATACATAACAAAATATCCCACCACTATCTCATAACGCAGGCTGAATCTATCCGGTTTAATCATATAGCGTATAAGAACGATTACTGCCGGTACAGCGGTCATCAGCATAAATATCACAAGATATGAGAAACTTCTCTCCCCCTTAACAACCTCGCCGATATAAGCTACTGCCAGAATAGCAACTATGACCATCCATCCTATAACAAGACTCCGATTGATCCTTTTCACATGATCTTCCATAACCCCACCCCATATCTGATGTAACCTATCCCAATACAGTTATCATTGCTCCCCTGCCTCTATCTTATCGAACATTTTATATAAGCTGTGCGAACAAGTATAGGCTATAAATGCTGCCAAAAACATAAACCACAAATACCAGGTGTATATAAAGAATATCGGCTTAAAATAATACAATATCACCGGTATTACCCATAAAAAGTACACCGTCGCCCACGTCCCCAAATGCATTAATGATGCAAGCAGTGTGTTTTTAAGCATATTAAGATTATCATTCTCGTACCTTGCTATCATAGGAAACAACAGCGGAAGGACGAATGATAATATCAGCATTTCCAGTCCCAATATCATCACTAAAAGATTAGCGCCATTAGATCTGCCGGAAAACACCACTTGAAATTGCTTATACATAAGCGCAATTATTATCATTATCACAACCCACAGTTGAGTTGATTGTTTGAAATTCTTCTTAAATGCTTCAAAATAACCTTTTTTTACAGACACATCCTCATTCTTAACCATCTTCAATGTCATTGTATACATCGCTGTAAATGACGCACCAATAGTTATGATTGGAAGGGAAGTAACCGTAAAAAATATATTGAGCATAAACAAGTCTCCGAACTTCTCACAAGCTCTGAAAAATCTCTCTTTGGGTGTCAGTTTTCTTCTGAGTTCACCCTCATATTCCTCATCAACCTTAGAAAAATCCATGAATTTTTCATCTGTATTATTATCTAATTTATCTTTTTCAGACATTTATCATTATTTCCTTATAAAATCATATTATAACAATTTAACCATAAACACCTGGATAAATCAAGCAATTATGATACTATTTAAACTTTACTTTTTTCGAAAGTCCTTTCTTTCTGAAAAGCTTAATATAAGCTTTTTTCTTAGACTTAGGCACCTTTATAACTGTCTTTTTACTTATTCCTTTAAATGCATTCTTAGTAACATTCTTAGTATTAAGTTTTTTGGTCTTTACTATTATCTTTTTAAGTTTTTTACATCCTTTAAATACGTTGTTACCAATTTTGTTGACACTTGCAGGAATTGTTATAGAAGTTACATTTTTGTTACCCTTAAAGGCTCCATCAGCGATGGAAACAACCTTATACTCAGTATCTCCGATCGTTACAGTATCAGGTATAACAATACTATTCCCGGTTACAGGTGCCTCCTTGTAAGCAACAGTTGGCTTTTCCTTAGAGTCATCAAGGACAACAAAAACTTCATGTCCGACAACAATATCTTCACCTGCACGTATAGCCTCATCCTCTTGCACGTAAGTATAGCTTGTTACCGGAGTCGTTGTCGGATTATTTGTCTGAGTCGTTACCTGACCTGTTGTCTTAGTTGTTGCAGAACCTGCTGATGAATCTGTTGTTGGACTTGCTGCCGAATCTTTTTCACAAATGATAGTGGCATATACCACTTTTCCGCCACTTCCCGTCCAGTAGCTAGATTATCCGTCAAACACATCGCTGTATATATGTAATTTTAACAAATCTTAGTATAATTTACAAGTGAAGCAAGAATTAGAAAATCCAAGGAAGTTTCTTCATTATATGAAAAAGCGTACGCATATGCGTACGCTTATATATGTATATACGGGTTATGTATTTTTGAACGATTCCACAAAGAATCAAAGGCATAAATATAATCAACCTTTGACAGCACCTGCTGTCATACCTCCAACTATGTTCTTTCCAAGGAATAAGTATACAACAATAACCGGTAAGATTGACATTGCTATAAACATATATACCTGTCCCATGTCGAACTTAAGAAAATCTGC
>CAMHMG010000191.1 GCA_946186175.1 uncultured Clostridia bacterium
TTTTTCCCTGTTTTTCGGAATATTTTTAGGCGCTGTAATATATAACACCTGATTTTTTGTAGTATCATTTATCAGACTACTTAATGTCCGGTAAGTAATCATGTCTCCGTATTCTTTGCTAAAACAATCTTTATATTCCTTATCCGGACAGATTATATACAAATCTGTTTTGGTGACGTAGCAGCTTGTTTTTGTTGCAGGCTCTCTATTGTCTGAATCTACATAAGCTGCCACGCTTTTATGAACAGCCATATTTTCTTTTGGAAGAAAATAGTAATTCTTGTAATCTTTAAAAAAGTGTTTTAAATTATCGTTGATTAAAGGAATGATAATAATTAAAGAATTGTCGGAAGCATTTATATATATTCAACGTTATTTCCATAGTAAGATTATTGTCATCATAACTTAATTTATGAGAAATAATATCAGCTTCTTCAAAAAGCAGTTTATAATTGAGAATTGGTAATAACTTTGTAAGACCAATTACATCATCATGATTATGTAAGAGTAATAAATGTTCCCGTTCTTTATCAGGTCTGGCTACGTAGCGCTGATATACATTGATCAATTCGCCACCGGTATATGTGTCCTCACGTTTGATTCCAATATAATCTTCGATTGTTGTCTGTTTCATATTATCCAGTCCAAACAGTTTCTTGTAAGATCGTATCTCTTTGAAAATATCAACTTGTTTCATATCATTAATATTATTGAGAGTAATATTATGTCTGGCAGCCTTATCTCTAATGTATGGAATATCAAATGTTATACCATTAAAATGTATGAGACAGGAATAATATGAACAATAATCATCAAAACTTGTAATTAATTCTTTCTCTGAATAACCATCATTATTAAACCATTGTCTTAAATGCAGCTTATCTTTCTCATAGGACAGAACACCTATAAGATAAAGTGTTGAATTTCTGGATGAAAGGCCTGTGGTTTCTATGTCAAAATATAAAATTTTATCATAGTCAATTTCATATAATTCCTTAAATGTATCATTTGCAAATTGAGCGTTTTCAATATCGTAAGTATAATCTATTATTTTCATTTCATGTCCCTTCTATCAGAGTAATACAATATAATGTGTTTTTTTAATTAATATAATAGCATATTTTGATTAAATGTGATATACTATTCGCGAATTGTAAAAAAATATGCATTTTTACAATTTGAATTTAGAATTTTTTTTGTTTTTATTACGTGAGGTTAATCTGATGATAGGTTATGTTAAAGGTACAGTAGAGGGAATATTTGATGAATATATTATAGTTGAGAATAATGGAATCGGATATAGAATATTTACTTCCGGCAAAGTCATAGCTGATATTAATAGTATGCATAAGGAAGTGAAACTCTATACTTATCTTAATGTCAGGGAAGATGAATTATCCTTATATGGTTTTTTAACTGATGAAGAACTTAATACCTTTAAGCTTCTTATTTCAATTAATGGTATTGGTCCAAAGGTTGCATTATCAATACTTTCGGCTTTGACTGTGAAGGATTTGTCAATGGCCGTAATGATGGGTGATGTAAAGGCGATTACTAAGGCTAATGGTGTCGGCAAGAAGGGCGCCGAAAGAATAATCATGGAATTGAAGGATAAGTTAAAGTATGATGATTTACTATCGTTAGAGGGTGATTCCGGTATGGATGATGCAGCTATTAATAATAATGGCGACGATAGCATATCAGATACAGTGCTTGCACTAGTAAGTCTTGGTTATTCTGAATTTGAAGCAATGAAAGCAATCAATCAGATTCCGGATGCAAAGTCTCTTGATCCGGAAGTACTGCTTAAGGCAGCACTTAAGAAATTATTCTGATTAAGATGTAATTATATTAGTGTTTAATATGCACAAAGTGCTTCTCATATTATATTTTTATGAACTAATGAGTATTATAGATTGGGATTAACAAAACAATGACAGAGAGAATAATTAGTACACAAATACTGCCTGAGGATGTCAAGATTGAGAATAACTTGCGTCCTACAATGCTTGCAGATTATATTGGACAGGAAAAAGCCAAGAACAATTTAAAGGTCTTTATTGAAGCAGCCAAGAATCGTGGAGAATCATTAGATCATGTATTATTATACGGCCCACCGGGACTTGGTAAAACAACATTGGCATCGATAATAGCTAATGAGATGAACAGTAATCTTAAGATTACCTCAGGTCCGGCTATAGAGAAACCAGGTGAATTAGCTGCTATACTTAATAATCTTAATGAGCATGATGTTTTATTTATTGATGAGATTCACAGACTCAACAGACAGGTCGAAGAGGTTTTGTATCCGGCAATGGAAGACTTTGCAATCGATATAATGATTGGTAAAGGACAGGCTGCTAGGAGTATTAGACTCGAATTGCCATCCTTTACACTGGTTGGAGCAACGACCAGAGCAGGAATGCTTACAGCGCCATTGCGTGACAGATTTGGCGTGGTTAACCGTCTGGAATTCTATTCTAATGAAGAGCTATCTAATATTGTTGAACGTTCGGCAAAGGTACTTAATATTTCGATTGATAAGGCAGGCGCCTTAGAGATTGCGAAGAGATCGAGAGGTACTCCAAGACTTTCTAACAGATTGCTTAAGAGAGTCAGAGATTTTGCGGAGGTTTCATTCGACGGAGTGATAACCGGAGATGTTGCCGGCAAAGCACTTGATCGCTTAGAGGTTGATTCCTTTGGACTTGATCAGATTGACAGAAATATTATTTTGACAATTATTGAAAAGTTTTCCGGGAAACCGGTTGGTCTTGATACTTTGGCTGCTGCAATAGGAGAGGATCCGGGAACGATTGAAGAGGTGTATGAGCCGTATCTGATTAAAAACGGTTTGCTTTCAAGAACTCCAAAGGGTCGTATTGCAACGGATCTTGCATATAAACATTTTGGTATTGTCAAATACGATTGATATTTTATACTTTATACAATTTCAGGAGGAAATGATATGGATGCTAAGAATGATATAGCAGTTGTGATTAACGGAAGAATATATAATTTGAGTGGATATGAGGATACTGACTATCTTCAGGAGGTCGCTAATTATATGAATTCTAAGATAGCTGAGTGTAAAGCAAGTGATGGATTTAGAAGAATGAGTCCGGAATATCAGAATATATTGCTTGCGATCAACATTGCGGATGATTATTTCAAAGCAAAGAATCAGACAGGTCAGTTAGCGCAGGCTGATGATGAGAAAGAGAAACAGATATATGATCTCAGACATGAGGTGATCGAGACACAGATCAAATATGAATCATCTATGCGTCTTGTAGAAGAATACAAGGAGCAGGTTAATGCTCTTCAAAGAAAGATCATACAATTAGAAGCTGAAAAGACCAGAGAGGTTTAACTTAAGTAGGAGGAATCCCTTACCTCTAAGTTATAGTGTAGGTGGGGGTATTGACTGTAAAGGATTGAATTAACATATGAATAAACCGGAGATACTTGCACCGGCGGGATCTATAGAAGCACTTCATGCTGCTGTCAATGCCGGTGCTGATGCTGTTTATCTTGGTGGCTCGCGGTTCGGAGCGCGTGCTTTTGCCGATAATTTTGTTGAAGAAGAATTAATTGAGGGCATACTCTATGCTCATTTGTATGGTGTTAAGGTGTATATGACCATTAACACCTTATTTCGTAATGAGGAAATAGAGGAATTATATGAATACTTACTGCCATATTATAAAGCCGGATTAGATGCTGTGATAGTTCAGGATTTTGGTGTTATGGAATATATTCATCAACATTTTCCTGATATTGATATTCATGCGTCAACACAGATGACGATCACAACTCCATATGCCTATAATATTCTTAAAGATTACAGTGTGACTCGTATTGTTCCTGCAAGAGAGCTTTCACTTAAAGAGATAAGACAATTAAAGGATGAGAGATACGCTGATGCCGGATTAGAAGTTGAAGTATTTGTACAGGGAGCATTATGTGTATGTTACTCAGGTATGTGTTTGATGAGTTCATTTATAGGTGGCAGAAGCGGCAATAGAGGAAGATGTGCGGGAAGCTGCAGATTGCCGTATTATCTATGTGACAGTGAAGGCAATACTATAAAAACAGATGGCCGATATCTTTTGAGTCAGAAAGATCTGTGCAGCGTTTATTCTGTTCCTGATATGATAGCTGCAGGTGTTGATTCCTTTAAGATTGAAGGAAGAATGAAGAAGCCTGAATATGTTGCAGCTTGTGTTAGAAGCTACAGAAGGCTTGTCGATTATTGTTGTAAGGACAATTATTCAAGGGATGATTACGAGAATATAGCCTCAGCCTGCAAGGATGAAATGACGGAAGTATTTAATCGCGGAGGTTTTACTGAAGGATATTTCCATAAGAATAACGGGAAAGATATGATGTCATTTAATGCTCCGGGAGATATGGGCGTAAAGATAGGGCATATAACCTGTGTTAATAAGAAGAGTATTAATGTCAAACTCAGTAAAGATCTAAACAGAGGAGATATATTAGTAGTCAGTATTAGTGATAAGGATATAACGCTGACTTCTAATGTTGACAAGAATTCAGGTGAAGAGGTCGAGTTAAATGTTCCGCGTTCCGGATTATTCAAAAACGGAATGCCTTTGATCAGAAAATATAATGCATTACTCGAAGGTGAATTATCAGGTTATTACAGTGAAGATAAGAAGCTTAATATATCAGGTGAAATTACTCTTAAAGCAGGAGAAAAAGCTGCTTTAGAGGTATGGCACGCTGTTGGTGAAAGAAAGTATTCTGCTTCCGTATATGGCGATATTGTTGAAAAAGCTTCAAACAGACCGTTGGATAAAGCATCGGTAATAAGCAAGATTGACCAGACCGGTGATTCCTGCTTTGATTTTGATGATATCAGTGTTATTATGGATGACGACATTTTTTATCCGGTCAAATCACTCAAATCTTTGCGTAGAATGGCATTAGCTGAACTTAAAGTTACAATTAGTAATAGCTCATCAAGAGATGAAGATAAACATTTAAAACAAGAATCACCTGTATCAATTACGAATAATAAAGAACAATATATCAATAATAATGATAGAATAATCAGGGTAATGGTCTCATCTAAAGAACAGTTAGAAACTGTAGCAGCCTATTCTGAAAAGTTTTGTATTGGCATTGATTTGCAGTATTTTTCAAAAAGCGATATAATAGCGCTCATGGATGCTCACCCTGAATATAGTTATGCGTTGCCTATGATTTTAAGAGACAGATCATTGGATGAGCTTAATACATTACCACTTAATAGCTGTCAAAGTCTGATAGTAAGAAATATTGATGAACTGTCATATCTTAAAGATATTGGTTTTGCAGGAGAGATAATAGCTGACTATAGTCTTTATTCGATGAACGATAAAGCGGCAGAATTTATCCGTAGTCAATTTGATAATTCAATAATAACTCTGCCTGTAGAGCTTAATAGGAAACAGTTAAAGAAACTTTCTTATTATCGTGGTAGTAGTGAAATGATAGTTTATGGATACCAGCCTCTTATGGTCACTGCATCATGTTTTCAGGAGAATACCGGTGGCTGTAATAAAGGAAGTAATAATTCATTTATTATGCTCGACCGGAGAAATCAGAATTTCTATATAAGATGCATCTGTAAATATTGCTATAATGTTATATACAACGGAGTGCCTACTGTAATATTTGATAAGTACTCTGATATTGATGAATATAAAGGAATAATTCGCTTTCAGTTTGTCAATGAGAGTAAGAAAAAGATAATTGATATTCTTGATTCATTTTTTGATAAA
>CAMHMG010000192.1 GCA_946186175.1 uncultured Clostridia bacterium
GATATGTTTGCATCTTACCTGTATTTGTTATGCTATTATTCCGTGAATAGTAACAATAAAGTAATTATTGGTTAAAAATCCCATAGATTTTTGATTGACATTGAGAAAAAATTGTCATATTATAATTGTAGAAAGGTCTCCATTAACCTTATGGTCTTGAATCATAGAAGAGATGAACATTAAAGAAGGTCTCCATTAACCTTCGGTAATCAATCCGTAAAGAGATGAACATTAACGAGTGGGAAGCATAGTCTTCCCACATTTTTTAACTAAAGAAAAAGGAGGATCATCATGTTTAAACTGGAAGGAAAGATGACATTTATTAATATAGACCAAAACTATTTAAAAAAATTGCATGATGCATGCTCAGAAGTATACTATAAGGCAAAAGGTTATGATAATAAACCCTACATAGGAATTTTAATTGATAAAAATGATAGACAATATGTTATTCCTTTAACATCAGCCAAGGTAAAACATAAATTGTGGAAAAACGTTAATAAGGAATGTTATTTGATTTATGAGACATCAAAAATAACTGATATGAGGAATAATGATATATGGGTTGCTATGGAAGGTGATAGTGTTAAACATATTCTATCAGTAATGGATGTTAAAAAAATGATTCCGATTGTGCCCGGAGTTTATAGCAGAGTCGATATCAACATTGAAGATGGAGATGATAATGCTACACAAAACTATAAAAATCTGTTGAATAAGGAATATTCTTTTTGTCTTAAAATAATCAATGAGGTTATTGGTAAAGCCAATAAGTTGTATGAGAAGCAGATGAAAAATGGTAAAGTTATTAAATTCTGTTGTGACTTTAAGGCATTAGAGAAAGTGGCAGATAAGGTTGAGCAGAGTGGTTTGGAAAATCTTGAAAAAAGTTAGATGGTATGCTTGATGGTATTTTGACAACAGGGTTGATTGAAATCCTTTGATATCAAGGCTTAGGGGGGCATAAGATTATGTCCTCTGACTCTGTCATTTGCGCGTACTTTGAGGAAAACTCCTGTTGTGCTTGCACAAGTAGGAGTTTGACGAGAAGCGTGACACCGAACTTGTGAGGCGCAAGGTTCGAATCCTTGTACCCCAGCTTGGGACTTCGGTAATTTTACCGAAGTTCTTTTTCTTTGTAAAGCCTGTAAAATCAAGGGTTTCAATTATTTTATAATTCCTATTATTAAAGAAAAATCTTAATGTTTCCAATCGAAAAATCAGTAAATATTTTCCGAAATTACCTATCAAAATTGATTGATTTATCATTGCGTTAGAACATGTAATAGCACACAAAATAAGCAATAAATTAGGAACATTTGTTTTTACGCAACACTCTTATAATAATTTGACACTATTATTACAAAGGAGATGCGACAAAATAATATATAGTGGAGGTGCGTGAATATGTTTAATAGAAAAATGTTGAATGTGGGATTGCTTGTTATACTACTGATCTTGACATCATGCGGAGTTGATAATAAAACGCCGAATGATGATCTGAAGAATCCTGAGATTATCGAAACACAAAACACCGGTGATGATAAGATTGATAATCAAAGCACTAATAATTCCGTAAGCGAGAGCCCGAAATCTGATTCCGGTGATGATTTGTTAAAGGGTGATCGTATTTCCCAGACAGGAGCTTATGGCATGATATCTCTTACGGTACCGGAGCAATGGGGATATAAAACCTGTGCGGTTGATGAAACAGGTCTTAGTATGGGCGGTGATTATGGGATTTTAATCTATCCAAAGGATAATGGTGAAAATGGTGGGCATATAGAAATAGCTTATTCATCATTTTTCGGTGTGTGTGGAACAGGACTTGAAACGCAGGAATTAACACTTGGAGGCGATAAGGCAGATGTAGGATATTATGATGGCTCTAAGATATGGGACTATGTGTGCTATAAAGGAAAAAACGAGGGAGTTGTCGCTTATACCTATGATGTGGATAAATGGTGGGATGAGTGTGGGGATGATGCAATGGAAATACTAAATACATTGGAATTTGAGCCTGATAAGGCAAAGGGTGCTATTGGAGTATATGAAAAGGATTCGGATGATTCAGAGATCTCTTTGACCATATCTGTCAAGAACATAACTGAAAAAAGCGCAGTGATAGTATTTAATCAATATGAGGATGAGGTATTTAACCAAAATGAGGGGAATAATACGAATAAAACTGAGCTGACCTTTGAAGAGGACTTTGCCGTTCAGAGGAAGAATGCAGATGGTTCTTACGAAACTGTGCCGTTTGTATTTACGCGTATAAACGATAATGCTATAATTATATATATATTTTATCTGGTATAGGTGTTGTTATATATGTGAAACGGATTTAAGATTAAAGGTCAAAGGAGGGGTTGTATATGGCAGTATTCAATATTCCGGCAAGCGATGGTCGTAAAGCAGTTAATTATACTACAAAGCAGATGAGTGATAATGGGAATATTCGTGTGAGATTTCCTAATTCCGCTGAGGTTAATAGAATAATTGAAAATGGCAGTATTGAGGTTGACGGTGGGGTCACATTAACACTTTCTGAGGAAGCAATGGAAAAACTCAAGGAAACCGCAAAGAACGCTGATAAAGCTAATGAAGCAGCTGCAGAGGCTCATTTTACGGAGTTTAATGCTGCTGTTGCAAAACAGCAGGGCGAGGCTATGGGAAAAGTTGCAGAAGATGAAGCAAAGATGTTTGAAATAGCCAGAAGAATAGCAAAGGGCGGTGTCGTTCCGGCTAAGGATGAGAAGGCTCTTGCTGAGTACAATATTGATCTTTACCAGATGTCAAAGCAGGCGGGTGCAATGGCAAAAGAACATGAGAAGTATAAGAAAGCACTTACGGAAGAAAACAGCCATGATGAGGCGCTAGAAAAGGCACAGCAGGAAGTTGATGCCATTGGAGCTGAAGGTTATACTGCCCAGAAAGTTGAGATGGAAATATCAGTTGGTGGAGGAGAACCACAGGTTGTCGATATTTCAACTGCTGATGTGACGGTTGGAGTTATGGCGTAAGAGATAACTTCTAGTCAGCAAAATGATTTAGTAGATTAGGGGATGGTGGTGAAAAATCTATGGATGAATATCAATGCGTAATAGTTGATCTTGCCTATTATAATAACCCCAAGAATATTATTGTTTATGTATCTGAAACAAATGAAGATTTTACAATAGAAACTAATATTGATGGAATTGAGATCAAATCAGTTGGATATGGCTATTTTGAAGTATATCAGGAATTAAGAGATAAGATGCTTGATTTGGGATATGGTTTGAAATGTAACGGATCAAGAATTAATGCAGTCCAGTCAAATATGATGGGTACAAGTGATAAAATATATCTTGTAGAAATGGGTAAACCGGCCTTAAATAAAGATATTGTTTCAATATGGGACTATGCTGAAATAAATGAATTTCCCAATACAGAAGAGCAATTAAAATTTGCCAATAGATGGTTAGATTCAAGATGATCAGAAGAAAAAGAGGAATAATATGAAACATAAGTCTTATATGGTGTGCTGCTTGATAATAATATTATTACTAAGTGGTTGTGTTTCGCAGGATGTTAATTTAAATGACAAGACAGCACAGACTACGGCTGTTAATAAAGAGATATCATCAGAAATTACGGCGACACGTACCGAAGAAATAACGTCTGAAATGACGCGCGAAAATAAAGATGAAGTCTCGACAGAAAATGCTACAACAGAATTTGCTATAGAAGAAGATACAACAAATGATATACTTTTTCCGGGATATAATGGTGAAGCATACGTTATGATCAATAATAATATGCCTGCTTTTTCTGATGAGGAAAAGCATAATACGGAATCGTTTGAGGAATATAGTCAGCTGGATTCTAAGGGCAGATGTGGTGTGGCATTTGCGAATGTATGTAAGGAAACCATGCCGACGGCAAAGCGTGGAGATATTGGAGATATAAGACCTTCCGGATGGCATACTGTTAAATATCCTGGCGTGATTGAAGATAATTATCTGTATAATCGCTCTCATTTAATAGCATATAGTCTGGCCGGAGAAAATGATAACGAAAAGAATCTTATTACAGGCACAAGGTATCTTAATCAGGAAACTATGCAGATATTTGAACTGCAGGTTTTAGATTATATAAGAGATACGGATAACCATGTTCTGTATAGGGTGACTCCATTTTTTGATGGTGACAATTTACTTGCGACAGGGGTGCAGATGGAGGCCTGGTCTGTGGAGGATGAAGGCGAAGGTGTATGTTTTAATGTTTTTTGTTATAATGTACAGCCGCATATTGAGATAGATTATGCAACCGGAGACAGCAGAGAAGTTGAAGGTAGTAGTACAAATTCTCGATCGAGTCAAGCTATAGAAAAAGAGACAGATTTTGAAAATATGGAGATGCTGTTCATTCTTAACACAAATACAATGAAGATTCATCTGCCTGATTGTAAAAGTATAAGTTCCATAAAAGATAAAAATAGACAAGATTATGAGGGAACTTTAAATGAATTAAAGGAACGTGGCTATTCCCCCTGTGGCAACTGTCTGCCAAGTTATAGATGAAATTAGTTTGAGGAAGTATATCAATCCGGAATGGAAGGACCTGATAAGAGGGCTAGCAATTAAAAGGACGGTGATCTGTCTCTCGAGCCATGTAACCTCGATTCCGCTTCGCTTAATCTCGGTCGTGGCTGGTCTACGTTCCACTCCGGTCCGCGCAAAACCGATATCCACAGGATATCGTGTGTTGCCACATAATATCGAAATATCAATACCTTGTATGTGAGCAAGCTCCCCTACAAGATATTGATATTCCGATACTGCATGGCTCGTAGATTGCACGGAAAAAAATACAATTTTTTAACATTTAAGCTTGCAATGGTATAAATTCTATGATATAGTGACACTTGCTGTGACATTGATAGCTATGAAGCGTGAGGTTGCTACTTATATATAAGTAGGTTTTCCGTGGAGCGAATGTCAAGTCTAGATACTGACGGCAAGTCACTGTACCATAACCATCCGCGTGGGCGGAGATGACGTGTAGTAAGTTTTGGAATGAAACATTTTAGGACACACACGGGAGAGTGTACAGTCACCACTTGTCGTACTACTAATAAGTGCGAAAAGGAGGCGGCTTTTTTTATGGCAAATCAGGTAATGAGAATTACTCTTAAGGCTTATGATCATAAGTTGATCGATCAGGCTGCAGCAAACATCATTGACACTGTTAAGAAGACAGGTGCTAAGGTTTCAGGTCCTGTACCAATGCCTACTAAGATTGAGAAGATTACAATTCTTAGAGCAGTACACAAGTACAAGGATTCAAGAGAGCAGTTTGAGCAGAGAACTCATAAGAGATTGATCGATGTGATCCAGCCTACACAGAAGACTATTGATGCTTTACAGAAGTTAGATATGTCTGCCGGAGTTTACATCGATGTTAAGATGAAAGCAAAATAATCTTCATTATAATAAGTAGTGAAGACGGCCCGTTGCAATAAGCAACAAACAATAATTATTAAAGTAATAATACAGACCTAATGGGTGAAAGCCCCATTTAGAATGATTGCTACGGTAATCCGCTGTAAATGAATTAGGAGGAAATTTCAAAATGAAGAAAGCAATTTTAGCTACGAAGATCGGTATGACTCAGATCTTCAACGAGGATGGTGTTTTGACACCGGTTACTGTATTACAGGCAGGTCCTTGTGTGGTAACACAGGTTAAGA
>CAMHMG010000193.1 GCA_946186175.1 uncultured Clostridia bacterium
TCCGCCTTACGTCTTGCTTCTTCTTCCGCTTTACGTCTTGCTTCTTCTTCCGCCTTACGTCTTGCTTCTTCCTCCGCTTTACGTCTTGCTTCTTCCTCCGCCTTACGTCTTGCTTCTTCCTCCGCTTTACGTCTTGCTTCTTCCTCCGCCTTACGTCTTGCTTCTTCTGCAGCTCTACGCCTTGCTTCTTCTTCTTCTTCTGCTTTTCGTTTTGCAGCCTCTTCCTCTTTACGTTTAACGTCTTCCTCTGCCTTCTTAAGAGAAGCTGTTGTCATAAACGACAAAGTGTCATCATCATCATCATCATCAAAATCAATATTATAAGCACTTTGTACATTGCCGGAAGAACCCGGTCTTTGCTTAACAGGTACAACACTTATAAGGTTACCGTCGTCATCAGTAATAGAGCCTTTATTATTCCTTGATGAAGTCTGAGATCCCGAATCAACCCATCCACTCTCGCTTTGTACTCCGGATGAACCTGCACCCCATCCACTATTACCATCTTCAACTATTATAGTACTACTGCCTCCAATGCCATTCTGAGACTTCTCAACCGCAGCATTAATTGCATCAGTATTAAGAGTTATTGTACTCTCTTCACCACCGGACAATGATTGTCCACCAGGAGTAATGTCAATACCTAAACCTCCCCCAAGTCCGGCATTAGCCAAACTCTGCTGTCCCTTATTAATATCCGAAAGTGTAGGACCATCTCCTGTTGGATTAGAAAGTGATGGACCACCTGACAATCCGCCTAAACCTCCAGATACACCAGAACCCTCCGGTGGCATCTGTCCAGCTTGTTTAAGACGCTTCTTCTCTTCAATTCTCGCCATTTCTTCAGGAGAAATAGTTTTATAAGTTGGCTTTTGCTTGCCTTCATCCTTCTTTGACGAACCTGAGTTTGCCGAAGCATTCTCCCCTGCCGCTTTTGCCTTAGCGGCTTTTTCTTTTTCAACTTGAGCTCTTATCGCTGCAATTAACGCTTCTGTTTGATCCATATTCTTCTCCTGCACCCGCCTTTCAGCTTGTATTTTTGCTTCTTCTTCAGCTCTAAATCTATTTCTTTGTTCTTCCTCTGCCTTCAACGCTGCAAATCTAGATTCACGCTCCGCTGAATTACCTGAAAATTTCTGTTGATTACTACCACCCCTATATTGCGTTGCCATACCCCATCATCTACTTTCTTTCAAATCTAGTAAACCTTTGACCATGTTCTCTGTCAGAATAATTCTAAATCTTAGAATATCTCTGTTATTATATATATCGGTATTAATTGGTTCTTTAACTTGTTCAGCAACCGGTTCCTCATATACTTCTTCTATAGGTGCTTGGTAAGTCTGCTCTGTAGGAGTTTCGTAAATCTCCTCTATAGATTCTGTAGCCGGTTCCTCAACCGATTCTTCTACCGAAACCTCTATAGGTTCTGCAGCCGGTTCCTCAACCGATTCTTCTACCGAAACCTCTATAGGTTCTGCAGCCGGTTCCTCAACCGTGTTCTTGAACGCTTCCTCATGTCTGTCTTCAAACGTATCCTCTGTTTCAGAAGTAAATACATCAAATTCTTCTATCGAATTATCTGTATAAATCTCTTCAACCTTGTAGACTCTTTCCTCTGTCTGTTCGGTTTTAGGTTCTTCATGTTCAGTCAAGTATTCATTAAATTCATAATCTTCAACTTCAAAGCCATGATTTTCATAACTTGCCTTGGACTCAAAGCCTCTGGAATCTTCACCTGTATAATACTCTCTGTTATCAATCATTCGATGAAGAATCTCTGCGGTTTCCGGGGTCTCATTCTCCATAAACTCATCTACATCAGACTGAACAACAGAGATAAATCCCAAAGAATCAAGAGGCTCATCTTCCTCTTCTGGCTTCTCATCATTTTCAGCAAGGAACTTCTCTTTGAGTTCCTTAAATGATACAGATGCAATAACTTCACTTTGCATCGCTTCGCTAACAACTACAGCATCTTCCTTCAACCCGGAAATATCATCTGCAAGCTCCTCATTAATATCTTCTGATTTGCGTCTTCTTTTCCTGGTCTTTCTTGCTTCTTCAGATTTAATAGATGCTTCTAACTCCTCTAATTCAGCTCGTTCCTGTTCCTCTTTCCTGGCTTCTATCCCCGCAACTTCATCGCTAGTCATTGCCTCTAATGAATCAGGAACCAATGCATCCAATTCCTCATTGGTCACTACCTCTCCAACCGCTTTCTTAGGTGTCTCTATAACATCTTCTATAATTCCATCTACAAATTCTTCATTAACACCTTCACTGACTGTAGAAACCTTATTCGTTCCAACAGCATTACTTAATGTATCTGTTGCCTTAGAAACGTTATCGAATACTGTCTCTGTAACTTTCTTAACCTGGTTCGTAGCTTTCTTTGTATCATGTCCTACATTCTTGACAACCTGTTTTGCAGACTCCTTAATAGCAGCTTTGTCAAGATTCCTTGTCTTTGAAAGAATCTTATTCAGCGCAGCTTCTCTATCCTTCTTCTTAGCTTGTTCTTCAATTATGCTCTGTTCCTTAAAGGCTTCTTCTGCTTCACTTTCTGCATCTGATTTGTTATCAGAACTTACTGTAACTACAGTCGGTTCAATAGAAGAGATCTTTTCCTCTTCTTCCTTTGATACTGAGGCAGATGATGCGTTCTGCTTTTTCTTATTCTTTTTCTCTTTTGCAGGCTTATTATCAATCGCATCCTTATCCTCAGCTTCAACAATTATCTTAGCCTCAGGAGGAAACATTCGATAATGATCCGCTAATAAAATCTTCTCTTCTTTCTCAATAAGATCTCCAAATAATTCCTTATCTTCTTCAACCTCTTCTCTGGGATAAATATAAAAATATTGATCCACATCAAGTTTATCGTCAATATACTCTATTACTTGTGAAATATATTTTGAATCCTTAAACTGTTCAAGAATATATCTCGCCTCTTCTAATGCCTTATCTTTCCTGTCTAACTTATCGTACAACAGCACTGCTTCAAAATTCCACTTGTCATCAGGCATACTCTCTAAAATCGGAATCAATATTGAGGCAAGCTCAGAAACATCACATCCTGTTGCCTTCTTATACATATATTCAACATAATCCCGCTGCGAATCATCATCACTTGAATAGAAAAGATATTGATCATAATACTTCTTAGCTCTTGTAAAATAACCCAATTCAAGGTATAGCTGAATCAACTCTGCAATGATTCGTGTTCCCTCCGGAGACATCTCATGTGACTTCAAAAGAATTCTTCTGCTGTCGTAATATCTCTTGTTTTCTCTGAATATCTCCCCGCTTATTCTCAAAAACTGCGGATTGATAGACTTATCCAAATTCTGCGTATCTAATATTTCTAAGGCTTCTGCATATTTCTTTTCTTCTGCTAATTCCTTGATACGATTAATACTCGATATGCTGATTCCCGTACTCACCAATGTCACCTCATAATTACTCTATTATTATATTTAATTCTATCATAACGTAAAATCTTTGACAACAAAAAACCGCTAAATATCCCAAAACAAAAACCACCAATGTGTGCTGCGTTATCCACGCCAACATTAGTAAGTCCATAATATATTGTCAGCAACGCCATAATAAGAAGATGTCGTGTGGTAAGATTTCTGTCATCAGATGGTCTTACCAACAGATATAACGCCAGACATCCCACCACTCCAAATATTGCTCCGGAGGCGCCGGCGCATACAACATCCGTACTTCCAATCCTGCTATAATACCACAGAGAAATAATATTACCAAAAATACCGCTGCCAAGATAAATAACAGCATATGTCAATGATCCAATCCTTCTCTCCAGCTCACAACCAATATATGTTAACAGTAACATATTATTAAAAAGATGCGAGATACCAAAATGCAAAAACATTGCAGTCACTAGTTCGTAATAGCGTCCATTTATAAATGAATCATATGATGATGCTCCCATATTAAGCATTACATCAGAATCATATGTTGCAAATACATTGCCATTGAGCACTATAACAGCAAGATAAATGAGCACGTTAATTGCAACAATCACAATATTGACCGGTGTTATATGAAATGATGAATCACCATGTCTGTCACTACGTTCTCTAAACAGATTATTCTCCAGATATTTATTAAGATCATCATCATAATCAGAAGGTTGATTCTCATAAATATATATCTTTCCTGTATCTCCTGCCATAAGCCAGATATTGTTCAACCGGGAAACGATATCAGTCAGGGAATCATCAAACATTCCATCTCTGTTAACAATAATAAATAACGATCTGACATGCTTCTTATACTTTGTTACTATCTTGAATTCTGCCGCCTGTCTGATCCTTTCATACTCATTATAAGAAAAATCTTTCTGATATGCGCATAAGATGATCATATTGATATCAGCTTCCATCTCCTTAATATATACACCAATCCTGCCATCAACCGTAAAGGTCTGATAACCTCTTAACTTGAGTAATGAAACAACCTGATTAAGCAACTACATTTCCTCCATTTCATAATCAGTCTTCAAAAACCTTGATCACTTTATCAAGAACTGTTTCTCTCATATCTCCTCTGGTCTTCTCATACTGTATTCCAGATTCCATAATCTCAAGAAGCTCCATACGATACTTTGAATCTATCACACCCTTTTTGATATAATCAATAAGAATATCCTTCATACCGGTAACATTAGGCTGATCTTTCATCTTCTCAAGCATTTTCTCATAATCAAAGCCAGCATTAACTGTAAGTTCTGCTTCTTTGCGCCCGCAGATGGCACACTCTTCATCTCCGGCAGCATTGATATATCCACAATTACAGATCCATGTCGTTCCATCAGATGTATATTTCTCAACAGCATCTTTGCCATACTTATGTTTAAGACTCTCTAAATGCTTTCTTGACATATTGATATCTATAGGTTCCACATCAGGAACAAACACACCTTTCTCAGTGACATACTTTCTCACATATATCTTAACATCCTTGATAAGAGGAATATCCTTAGCCGGCAGCTTGCATTCTACATAATCAGACTTAAGCTTCGTAACATTACCCTTTTCAAACACAAAATCCATCCCCTGCAAAAGCAGTTTCTCTCCATAGAAATTAATCAGTTCGATATCACAACGTACTGCCATGATCTCATCCTGATTATAATTATAGAAAACAGGTGAAATCTTAACAACATGATCTTCGCCCACAAAAGTAATCTCAACAGGTCGGGGCATAAGCATATTATAGTAATTAGAAACATATAATCTGGAAGTAATACTCTTATGAAGTGGTGACTTCTTCTTAATAACCACCGCTGTACCTGAAGCAACCGTACCAACAGATCCTGCTGAAAAATTGGTATAATTAAGTCCAACACCTATTAAAGCGTTAGCGCCTTTCTCTTCTGCTGCTTTTATTAGATTCTCTATGGCATTCTCACTCGAATTAACTAACTTATTGGTAAATGCAGTACTCTCCTGAGTATTAAGATCTGCAAGATTAGAAGATAAATCTTTGAAAAAATTAGAACTTAGAGCAATCTGTCCATTCACAAAGCCAAGATATTCTACAATATCGTAACCCTCAAAATTATTACCTGACGTAAGCATTATTTCTGCCATTGTCACAACTCCTCCCCAATCAAAAAGTCTTTAATTAGTATATCACACTTTAGAGGATTAACAAAGCATTTTTTATAGAGTTTATTAA
>CAMHMG010000194.1 GCA_946186175.1 uncultured Clostridia bacterium
TGTTACTATATTATTTCTATATTTCAAAGAATAGAACGAGCAAGGTTATTAGTTAAACGGTTAAGGAATGTAGTTAAGATATGATGAAATTGATAATCCATTGGTAATGGGCTGTCGCACCTGCAGTTTAGTGGGTGCGAGTTTTTTTATTGACAAATACAAGGAAGTATATAAAAATAAAGAAGTTACAAGCATGTAAAATGGTTTTGACAACATACGAAAACGCGAAAAACAAGGTTGTAAAAGACCTTTGATAGACAAAAACATGAAATTTGATTAAGGTGGGCTATGAGAGGAGGCGATAATATGGAGCTTGGAAGTCAGATTAAAAAGTACAGGGCAGAGTTGGCATTATCCCAGGATGCTTTGGCAGAAAAAGTCTATGTATCAAGGCAGACCATATCAGAAAGTTTTTCTGGCATTAGGTGCGGATGTGATCACCTTAATTATTGCAATTTTGTTTGGTTTACTCTTAAAGTGAATTGGTTTGGCTTATGTGATATCGCAGATTGATCTGTTGATTGTCAGAAACGATCAGGTGATTAATGTATGCGAAATGAAGTACTCTAAAACAGATTATAGAATTGATGCTGCATTTGAAAAAGATATGTGATAAAATCATTTATTATATTTAGACAGAAGTTTAAGGGATTGTTTTAAGATATTATGACTTGGCTCTGATGGAAACATGAAGGAAGGGTGAGTATGGAAACAAAAGAAGTTTTAAAATTATATTTCGGATATGATTCATTTAAGCCGGGACAGGAAGAGGGATTAAAGCATGGCATTTAAGATCATAAGAAATGATATAACACAGGTTTGCGCTGATGCTATTGTTAATACAGCTAATCCGCAGCCAACTTATGCAGATGGTACGGATGCTGCCATATACAAAGCTGCAGGTGAAGAGAATCTTCTTAAAGAACGAAAAAAGATAGGTGTAATAGAAGTAGGGCAGGCAGTAGAAACGCCTGCTTTTCAATTAAATGCAAGGTACATAATCCATACTGTGGGACCGGAATGGATGGATGGAGAGCATGGAGAATATGACGCAGTACGAAACTGTTATATGAACAGCCTCAGGCTTGCGAAAAGGCTTGGATGTGAGAGCATAGCATTTCCGCTTATAGCGACCGGAGTATATGGCTTTCCGAAGGCGGAAGCCTTGAGAATTGCGATATCTGTATTCGGTGAATTTCTGGTTGATGAAGAAATGCAGATAACTCTAGTGGTATTTGTTCCGGAATCCTTTGTAATGTCCGGCAAGCTGTTTTCTGAAATTGACAGTTATATTGATGAAAACTATGTATCGATTCAAGCTGATGCCGAATATATGGACCATACAGTGTATTCCGTAGGTTATCCATGCGAAGATCAAGATTATTATGATGAAGATCAAGGTGGATATGAAGATGAAGACCTGGACGAATCTGTTGATGAAACTCAAGACGAAGCTGATGAGAGTGCTCTAAGAAAATCTGAGAAGAAAGATAGAAGATTACTGTTTGATAAAAGACGAAGTGCATCAAAGGGACAGCATGAATTAAGAAAAAGAGATGTATCAAGCAAACAAGATGTAACTAAAAAGCGAAGTTTATTTAGAAAGAGAAGCACCTCCAAGAAACAAAGTGAGTCGGAGATATATTCTGAAGCCTCGATAGATAGTATGGAAATTGACGGATCACATTTTGAGGATAGTTCTCCAATGCCTCCAAAGCCTCCATTGCCCACAATGATGCAAGCGTCTATGGGCATGCCTGCAAGTTCATTGGATGATATCATGGCGCACGTTGCAGATACCTGGCAGGAAAGCCTTTTCAGGTTGATTGATGAGAAAGGATTTACTGATGTGGAAGTTTATAAAAGAGCCAATGTTGACCGTAAATTATTTTCAAAAATCAGAAGCAATACCTCTTATCAGCCGAAGAAAATAACAGCGGTAGCATTTGCTCTTGCCCTGCAGCTTAATATTGACCAGACTAAGGATATGCTTGCAAGGGCAGGATACGCACTTTCCCCCAGCAGCAAATTTGACCTTATAGTCCGTTATTTTATTGAGAATGAAGTGTACGATACATATACTATCAATCTTGCATTATTCGAACACGACCAGCCATTACTGGGAGAGTAGTTGAAATGTCGCCCCACATGCGACCGTTTAATATCTCATACATAATATACTTACCTCATAAACAGGAAATAAATCCTGTAATATTAAGCCGGAGGAGGCGGAAAGTGAGGTATGTATTATGAAGAAGGGATTAACAGAGATTATATTTATACTGGACAGAAGCGGGTCTATGTCAGGACTTGAGGCAGACACTATAGGCGGTTACAATTCCATGCTGGCAAAGCAGAAAAAGGAAGAGGGCAAGGTGCTCATTTCAACCATCCTGTTTGATGATAGGATAGAGATTCTACATGACAGAGCTGATCTTAATGAGGTTGATGAGATCACGGATGATGAGTACTATGTGAGAGGCGCTACGGCTCTGCTGGATGCTGTGGGTGGTGCCATCCATCATATAGGCAATATCCATAAGTATGCGAGAGATGAGGACGTGCCGGAAAAGACATTATTTATCATAACAACGGACGGTATGGAGAACTCCAGCAAGGCATATTCCTATAAGAAGGTTAAGAAGATGGTGGAGCGCCAGAAGAAAAAGTATAAATGGGAGTTTATCTTCATGGGAGCCAACATGGATGCGGTAGAGGTTGCCGGAAGATTCGGAGTTAAGGCCAACAGGGCGGTTCGTTATGAATGCGACGGAGAGGGAACAAAGCTTAATTTTGAAGTGATGTCAAGAATAGTCAGCTGTGTCAGAAGTGCTGACTGTGTGGAGGACATGGAGGATTGCTTTGATGAAGATGAGCTTCTTGCTCCTATAAGAGCTGATTACAGCAAGCGTCATGGTTCATAAAATGGCGGCTATTTTCTTCAAAACACTCCTGTAATTTAGCGGAAATGCTCACTTCTCATCTTAAGCTTGGAAATATATCTACTATATTTTGAAAGACACCTGACAAGGTGGAAGACCTGTTAATGTGAAATAGTAAAGGAGAAGACAATTATGGAACAGGAGAAAAAACAAAAGTCCTTTGGCGCAAGAATGGGAGAAGCGTCATTCTGTATCATTTATCTTATATATATTTTTGTGGTTGCAGGTATGCTGTGGAGCAAATATAAGATGTCAGAGGCTATAGATTATACGGAAACATTTTATCTGTATACCACCAGATATATCTCAGGGTTTGTGATGGCGATGATGCTTGGATGCGGCGATGCATTTCATCTTGTGCCGAGAATTATTGTGAATATCAAGGGTGAGATTAAGAATCAGGAATTTTATCTGGGATTGGGAAATCTCATTTCGTCGATCACAATGACGGTTTTCTATCTTGTTATGGTCATCATGTGTGAGCTGTGCATGGGAAGAACAGCAGGTGATAAAGCCTTACTAAATGACAGACTTGTTGTGGTAACAGGTCTCTTTGTGGCGGTAAGGATAATTCTTTGTCTGTTTCCACAAAACAAGTGGTTTACCCAAGAGGGCAATAAGAAATGGGCTGTTATAAGAAATGTCCCGTTTGTTATTGTGGGGATTATTGCAGTTGTGGCGCTTATCATTGCAATATCAACTGTGATATCGGAAGAGGCAGATGTGTTATCCTCTGTATTCTACCCGGGAGTATTGCTGGGAAAAGGATTCTTCATTCAGATTATGATAGCGACCATATTAAGCTTTGCATTTTATCTGCCGGTGGCAATTAAGGGTAAGGAAAATCCTAAGCTTGGTATGCTGATGATCCCCAAGACCATATGTTACATGTGGATGATGGGTGTTATATGCTGGGGATAGAATAAGAAGAGTTTAGTGAATACCTAATGCGTAAAAGAATTAAGAGGTAACATATATTATGCCTGATATCTGCATCTTACAACCGAAAAATGCATCTTACCCTGCAAAATATTGATTGCGTTACTCAATCATTTTATAATCGGTTTATGTTCAAAAGAATATACAGAGATTATTAGAGTAAGAGGAATATAATGATTTCATATCAATATTCTTCAAACCAGGTAACGAAGGGGGAATCAAATGATGCATCTTATAATACATGATATGGGTCCGGAATATGACGAATATTTCAAGGGTAAGGCTGATAAGATAATCAGTGCCAATGGAAAGTATGCTCCTTGCCAGGGGTGCTTCGGCTGCTGGACAAAGCATCCGGCAGAATGCTTTATGAAAGATACACTGTATACGGTATGCCGGGATGTGGGACGTTCTGACATTCTTACAATTATTACTGAGAACTGCTATGGCGCATATAGTCCTCAAGTGAAGAATATTCTTGATCGTTCAATCGGAGATTCAACTCCATTTTCCACCTACAGAGGTAAGCAGATGCATCACACCTTAAGATATGGAATGGGAGAGAGAATAGAGGTCTTTGCCTACGGTGATTTTACCGATGATGAGGAGAAGACATTTACGGAAATGGTTCAGAGGAATGCCTATAATTTTGGATATAGGGAAGGCAGATTTACGAGACTTGAAACCAAGGAGGATATACTATGAAAACCTTATTGATAAATGGAAGTCCAAAGAAAAAGAGAAGTGTATCAGGTTTCTTTCTCGACATGGAAAGCTTATTCATAGGTGGAGAGCGGAAGAAGGAGACCCTGCGTAATAAGAGCGATCACGAAAGGATTTTGACAAAGCTTGATGATACTGATAATGTTGTGTTCTGTCTTCCGCTATATGTGGACGGAGTTCCCTCGCATGTTTTATATTTTATGAAGGATATGGAGGCTTATTGCAGGGAGAAGAATATACATGTGAATATATATGTCATTTCCAATGGTGGATTTATTGAGGGCAGGCAGAATGCATGGCTTATGCAGGTATTTGAAAATTTTTGCAAAAGAAGCGATAATACATGGTGCGGAGGAATCGGGATTGGCGGCGGTGTCATGCTTAATGTAATGAGGATACTCCTTGTTGTGTATGCCGGTATTCTGTTACTTAATATAGTGATTAACGGTGTGGCGGAAGGTAACTGGCTTCCTGTGGAGGCATTTCAAAACTTTGGTCAACAGGCCTTTATGACGTTGTTTTTCTCATGTGGTGTTATATTCTATGAACTGCTTATGGCTGGTTCGATCCGTAAAGGAAAAGTCTTTGGGGTCAGATTCACCCGTGCCATGATGCCGTCGTTTTTGTTTATTCTGGTGGCTGATATATTCTTTGTGATCACCTCTATATTTCAGGGAGGAATATTCAGAGGGTGGCTTTCAAAGAAAGAGTGAATAATAGGTATTAATTGATTGAATTACTGAATACTAGCAAATTTTTAAGAAAAGGATAAGGTCATACAGGTATATGATGGATAACGACGAACAACTCCACATACGTGGATTAAACATCAACTGGGAAAAGATAAGCCCGCGCAGCTACTTAAGAGGTATAGATTCAATTGCCGGGTTGGATTATCTTGAATTCCATAAGCCCATCACCTTCTTTGTTGGAGAGAACGGCAGCGGAAAGTCGACGATGCTGGAGGCTATAGCGGTAGCTTATGGTTTTAATCCCGAGGGTGGCACTAAGAATTATAATTTTTCAACCTATGATTCGCATTCGGAACTGTGTGATGCCATTCGGTTGATCAAGGGTATACACAAGCCGGGATGGGGTTATTTTCT
>CAMHMG010000195.1 GCA_946186175.1 uncultured Clostridia bacterium
CATGGTATGAGAATCATAATAGGGTCTTAAATTAACCGGAACACAGCAACAAATCGGATATTTTGAAGGCATACCTTTAAGATACTCTCTATATACAGCATACATAAACACTCCTACCAGATATTGATTAATAGTCACACCGTATTTCTTAGATGCTGTCTTTAACTGTGCTACCGGCATATACCCATGAATTACACCTATCTCTCCCTTTGGCAGTTTCTCTCCTTTAAGCATAAGTGCGCGAACAGAATTATATACTTTGGCATGTCCCTTTTTATAATTTTTGATATAGCTGTCTTCCTGATCTAAGAATATACCGGATGATATTTTATCCTTGACCGTACCTAATAGTTCCGGATATTTAAGACGGAGATATTGATATACAAGTTCTTTTAAGAAAGTGATTCCTCCTGCGCCATCTGTTAATGCATGAAATACTTCAAGATTAATTCTTCTCTGATAATATGTCACACGAAACATATATTGATTGTTCTTACTCTTGTTAATATATGCACCCGGATATGAGTATTCTTCACACACAATCGGAGCAGGCTTTGTATTCTCTTCAAAATAATACCAGAAAAAACCGGCCTTAAGTCTCATACGGAAAACAAGAAATTGAGGTAAAATCCTGTTAAGTGCCTCCTGAAGATATACACGATCTATTTCTTCAGTAAGAGTCACAGAGATCCTATATACATTAGACATATCTTCATTGGCAATGACAGGGAAAAGATTCGCTGTATTGTCAAGCTTGTCCCATGCTAAATGACCGGTTCGGATCCTTTTCTTTGGTACATTCTTTTCTTTTTTTTCGACCAACTCTTCTTGTTTTTCCATAATATCCTCTTAACTATATTATTAATATTCAAGAACACTCCCAGCATTCTTTCTGTAGAATGCGCGACATCTTGGCTGACATTTTCCCAATAAACCGATTATTATCACAACAAATTATTAACCACGATTAATTTTCGATCTTTTTCTCAAGGTTGGATCTAATATCTTCTTACGAATTCTGATATTTTCAGGTGTTATCTCAAGTAATTCATCCGTATCTATAAACTCTAAAGCCTGTTCAAGACTCAATATCTTAGGTGGTGTAAGCTTTAATGCATCATCAGAACCAGACGCACGAGTATTTGTCAAATGCTTAGCTTTACATACATTAAGCTCAATATCCTCAGCCTTACCGGTCTGACCAATAACCATTCCCGAATAGACCTGTTCACCCGGGCCAATGAATAATGTACCTCTCTCCTGTGCATTGAACAAACCATAAGTAATCGAAGTACCTGACTCAAACGCAATAAGCGAACCCTGATTTCTGTACATCATATCACCCTTATAAGGACCGTATCCGTCAAATATAGTATTAATAATACCTGTTCCCTTAGTCGAAGTCATGAAATCTCCACGGAATCCAATAAGACCTCTTGCAGGAATCTTAAACTCAAGTCTTACAGTTCCGTCATGAGCCGGATTCATTGCCTGTAATTCACCCTTGCGCTCATTTAACATACTGATAATTGTACCCGAAAACTCTTCCGGAACATCAATATATGCAATTTCCATCGGTTCTAACTTTTTACCGCTTTCATCTTCCTTATAGATAACTTCTGCCTTGCTTACCGCAAACTCATATCCCTCACGTCTCATATTCTCTATAAGCACTGAAAGATGAAGCTCACCACGTCCTGACACCTTATATGTATCAGTTCCTTCTGTCTCCTCTACGCGTAGAGATACATCTGTATTAAGCTCTCTGAAAAGTCTGTCTCTTAAATGTCTTGAAGTGACAAACTTTCCTTCTTTTCCTGCAAGCGGTGAATCATTGACCATGAAGTTCATGGATATTGTAGGCTCAGAAATCTTCTGGAACGGAATAGGATTAGGATTATCAACAGAGCACAATGTATCTCCGATATGAATATCTGCAATTCCTGAAATTGCAACTATTGAACCTATACCCGCTTCGCTGACTTCAACTCGTTCAAGTCCCTCAAACTCATATAATTTGCCAATCTTAACCTTCTTACATTTGCTTTCGTCATGAGCATTAACCAGTAATACCTCCTGATTAAGCTTAAGTGTACCGTTATCGAGCTTTCCTACACCAATTCTTCCTACATATTCATTGTAATCTATTGTTGAAATTAGAATCTGGGTATCAGCATCAGGATCTCCTTCCGGTGCCGGAATATAATCTATTATTGTTTCAAATAGAGGAGACATATCTACAGCATCATCATCAAGATTCTTCTTAGCAACTCCATCTTTAGCAGAAGCATAGATGAAAGGGCAGTCAAGCTGTTCATCTGTAGCCTCAAGATCAAGCAGTAATTCTAATACCTCTTCCTCTACTTCTTCAACTCTTGCCTCCGGTCTGTCAATCTTGTTAACACAAACAATAACATGCAGATCAAGCTCTAAAGCCTTCTTTAATACAAATTTCGTCTGCGGCATTGCGCCTTCAAATGCATCTACTACAAGAATAACACCATTAACCATCTTAAGCACTCGCTCAACCTCGCCACCGAAATCTGCGTGTCCCGGAGTATCTATAATATTGATCTTAGTACCCTTATAGTTTACTGCAGTATTCTTAGAAAGAATAGTTATACCTCTTTCTCTTTCAATATCATTAGAATCCATGACACGTTCTGCCACTTCCTGATTCTCTCTAAATACTCCACTCTGCTTCAAAAGCTCATCAACAAGTGTTGTCTTACCATGATCAACATGAGCTATAATTGCTATGTTACGAATGTCATCTCTTGTAATCTTCATTATACTTCATCCCTCTTAATTATTATCTCTTTTTTGACTAAATAAGTTTAGCACAAAGATATTGCGCTTTCAATATTTTAAAGATTATTGAAGGTTTTAAAAACGCCGATATTTTGAGGTGATTTTGATTTTTTGTAGTTAAAATGCACAATCTAATATTATGATACGGGCTTTTGCCACCCAATGATATACGAATTGCTACATTACTTCGTAATAACCGCAACTCTATAAACATTCGAAATCCGCTGATTTTTAAAGAAAATCGCACGAAATTATAAATAAATTTCGTGCGATTTCTTTTTAATACATCTCTACTATCAGTTATCCGTCTTCTTAGTATCCTCTTTCTTTGCTACTGTTTTCTTATCCTTAACCTTTGCTTCCTCTTTCTTTGCTGCTTTTTTCTTATCTGTCGCCTTAGACTCCTCCTTCTTTGATACCGGCTTCTTATTGATCACTTTAGCAATCTTCTTCTCATTAGGATCTTTGTAGTCATACTTAAACACTACTACTGAGAGAGGTGGAAGATGCATAGTTATTGAATATTTCCTACCATCCCATGGTTCTTCAACTGCTTCAATCGCCTCACCATTAATTCTGTTAAGTCCAGCAAAATCTTCACTATCCGAATTAAGAATCTCTGTATATTTGCCCGGACAAGGAACGCCAACAACAAATCCATCTCTGTCTATCGGTGTAAAGTTACATACGAACAATAACTGATCTTTTGCTGTAGAACCACGTCTAATAAATGATATTATACTGCTCTGCGGATCATCACAATTAATCCACTCAAATCCCATTGGATCCTGATCATTATAATATAACGCATCATATTTGTTATAAAGTGAATTCAAGGCTTTAACATAATTCTGCATACCCTTGTGGAATCTTCCATCAGGTCCATCAAGCTCGTACCAGTCAAGACTTCTCATCTCACTCCACTCTCTTGGCTGTGCGAATTCCTGTCCCATAAATAGCAGCTTCTTACCCGGATGTCCATACATAAAGCCATAAGCTGTTCTTAAATTAGAAAACTTATCATCATGAAGTCCCGGCATCTTATTGATCATTGAACACTTCAGATGAACAACCTCGTCATGTGAAATGACAAGAATGAAATTCTCTGAATATGCATACATTAAACTAAATGTCAATCTGTTATGATTAAACTGTCTGAAATAAGGATCTAACTTCATATACTCGAGGAAATCATTCATCCAGCCCATGTTCCATTTGAACAGGAATCCTAATCCATCCATCGATACAGGGGCAGTTACACCGGCCCATGAAGTAGATTCCTCAGCTATAACAAATACTCCCGGTTCCTGTTCCTCAATAGTCTTATTGAGTTTCATAAGAAGTTTGATTGCATCATAATTCTCATTACCGCCATCTTCGTTAGGTAACCAGTTACCATCCTGCTTACCATAATCAAGATATAACATTGAAGCCACCGCATCAACTCGAAGTGCATCAACGTGATACTCCTTGGCCCAGAATAAAGCATTGGCAATTAAGAAATTCGATACTTCATTTCTTCCGAAATCAAATATATATGTTCCCCAATCCGGATGTTCACCACGTCTTGAATCCGGGTGTTCAAAAAGAGGCATGCCATCAAAGTTTCCTAATCCATGAGCATCTCTTGGAAAATGAGCGGGCACCCAGTCAAGGATTACACTGATACCGTTCTTATGCATATAATCAACGAAGTACATGAAATCTTCAGGATCACCATATCTTCTTGTAGGTGCATAATAATTAGTTACCTGATATCCCCACGAGCCATCAAACGGATATTCAGCAATACCCATAAGTTCTATATGGGTATATCCCATATCTTTAACATAATCAGCAACCATCGGAGCTAATTCCCTGTAAGAGAAGAAACCATTATCGTCATCCTCTATTCTCTTCTTCCACGAACCAAGATGCATCTCATATATTGCCATAGGCTTTCTCATTGCATCTGTTCTTGAAACAGTCTTACGGTTTGCCATCCAGGCATTGTCACTCCAACGATACTTACTAATATCCTTAACAACATTGGCATTATCAGGTCTGAACTGAGCACAGTTGCCAAAAGGATCAGCTTTGAATATCTCCTCACCATAACGTGATAATATATTAAACTTATATACTGCATCCTCACCAACATCAGGAATGAACAGCTCATATATTCCTGAGCTTCCCAACATATTCATTGGATGTAAGGCGCCATCCCACATATTAAAGCTGCCAACAACCGATACTCTTCTGGCATGTGGTGCCCATACAGCAAAGTATGTTCCTGACACACCATCTATTTTCATCGGATGTGCACCTAATTTCTTATATATCTCCCAATGATTACCCTCTGAGAAAAGATAGGTGTCCATTTCACCTATCTGGCTGTCAAAACTATATGGATCTGCGGAAACAATAGTAGAACCATCCTGATAATTAGTTACGATACGATACTTATTACCAACGAACTTCTTCTTAGGAAGATATAAAGCATAGAAACCTCTGTCATCAATCTTCTCCATCTCAATTTCATTCTTGCCGGAAGGTGCAACCACCTTACAGCTTACTGAATGTGGCTTGAACACAGTAATCATCTGCCCCTGTCCATAATCATGATTACCAAGTATCTGCTTAGGCGCGTTGATCTTCCCATCCATCAACTCATCAAAAAGTATCCAGTTCATCCACTGCTGAATCTTAACGTTCATTTGAAACCTCCCCAAATTGTATTTGTTACTGTGAAATTATCCTGTTATTCCACCCATTTAGAACTCATTCTAGATATACAATATAATACCACTTTTTGCTATTTCTGTAAAGAAAAGTTAAACTATTTACGCTACGTCTTTTCGACAAATCATTACCACCGGCTTAGCCGGTGGTTTGCTCTGCGGCTATAAGCCGCTG
>CAMHMG010000196.1 GCA_946186175.1 uncultured Clostridia bacterium
GCTGCAGTATCACCTATACCACCATAGAACTTTATAAGATCATTTTTCTCAGTTACAATTGGGGGTCTTAATGCAGCCATATTGTCTGACACATAACGTTTGGTATCACCGTTATAATCACCATCAAAATCCTCACCGGAAACCATATATTCCCTATCGTTACCTGCCGCTTTATTTTCCTTATTCAACTGTTCTTTAAGCGCGTCAGTATATTCACCATATTTCTTTGCACTGTCAAGGGTAAAATATACATTCGCGGTAAATACATCAGTATCTCTGTAGGCAGAATACATATCCGTATCTGTCATTTTTGTAATACACACACATCCTCCAGTCATATATCCCTGCACTAATTCATTCGGATCTTCAAAAACGCCTACAATAGTATAATCGTATGACACTTTATCCTTAATTTGTTCCGCAAATATCTCCCCATCGGTAACTGTGCTTTCATCTGCTTTTTTATCTTGTTCAGACAATTCTGAATTACTTTCGCTGTCATCATTATCCGATACACCCAGATCAACTTTCAGATCCTCCGGCGAATAATAATATCCCTCGCTGTCAACATCCACGCCAAACAGTACTCTATGGCCAAGATCAAGTGTTATCTTATCGCCAACATTCCAATTCACGGGCATAATTCTTTTGTTTATTATAATTTCCGTATCATTTTCAGGCAGCCTGCCGGAAACAATATCTAAGCTCACATCCTCTAATGCTACATCATCAAATGCTCTCACTTCGATATAAGGCTCATTAAAATACCTGTTATAATGAGCCCCCGCTTCTTCAACAGATACAGTTCCCACAGGCATAGACACTCCGGCTCTTACAACATGTGCATTATCAATAACAAGATTTAATTCGTCAACCGGAATATATGACATTTTTCCGTAAAAGGTGCCATACTCTGACTTATAATAGTTGATCATTCCATCGCGAAATGTCGCAGCCATTCCCGCCACTGCACACATAAGAGCTGCCGACAGCATAACACCGATTATAGTAACAATGGTACGTTTCTTATTTCTAACCATACTCCTTTTTGTAAAATTCTTAATCACTTCCATTTATATTAACCTCACTATTTATTCTATATTAGGTTCTTGTGTTAACAAAGGCATTCCTAAGAATACGAATCACGCAGTGACTGCGAGCTTCTACCAGAACAGTTACAAGAATATACGCTTAGTATATTACAATAATTTTCCGTCACGCATTGTAAGCACTCTGTCTGCCTGCTTAGCTATCTCAAGGTCATGGGTTATCATGATAATGGTCTGGCCTTGCTTCTTATTAGTTTCCTTAAGAAGTCCAATTATCTCATCACTTGCTTTCTTATCCAGGTTACCGGTAAGCTCATCTGCAAGAATTACAGCAGGATTATTGATAAGCGCTCTTCCTATTGCCACTCTCTGCTGCTGTCCGCCTGATAACTGATTAGGTAAATGATTCTCTCTGCCGGTAAGTCCTAGCTGTCCGATCACCTCATCAACTCTTTCCTTAGATACATTCTGTCCGTCCAGATCCATGGGAAGCGTTATATTCTCATACGCCGTAAGAACAGGAAGAAGATTATAGAACTGATAAATGATCCCAACCTGTCTTCTTCTAAAAACAGCAAGTGTATCATCATTCATCTTAAATATATCTTCTCCATCGATATAAACACTTCCCGATGTTGGTCTGTCAACTCCTCCAATCAAATGCATAAGCGTTGACTTTCCGCTTCCGCTTGCTCCTATAATACAAAGGAATTCTCCCTTTTCAACGCTAAACGATACATCATCTACGGCTCTCACCTGTGTATCACCTTCACCATATGTTTTAACAAGATGTTCAACCTTTACTATTTCCACTTAATTATCCTCCATTTTATTGATATCCACCTTTTAACTGCATTTAAAATTACAACTTATAAGTGTTGATTTTTCGTGCAAGCACGAAATCAACACCTTTGCTCTTTTTATCATGTCGACTATCGTCTCCATGTGAGCATTCGCAAAAGTGTTGATCTTTCGTGCAAGCACGAAATCAACACCTTTGCTCTTTTTATCATACTAACACACAAAAATGACATTAAAGTGACTATTTAAAATGTATAAAAATATAAACAAAAAATCCCGGTATTCATATAATAATAAACACCGGAATTTTTACATTTTATTATATTCAATTAAACATAATCGGCGTTAACAAACAGTTACCCGCCTTGCCCACTTTGAGGCTTAATCTATGGTCTCTGAACCTTGTCTTTACTTTCAGTTATTCTCATGGATGATTGTACAATATCATAAATCTCTCCGAAATCATTTCCAAAATCATTGGATTTTACAAGATAAGAAGAAACAACCCCAAAGCTGATTCAAAATTAACTTGCTGCCCAAAGTCGGATATACCATATGAGCATCATCTTTCCCGCCATAATAAACAGCCACTTTATTACGTGTATAATCCAATGTATAATAATAATTCTGATCTAACGGATCACCATTGGCATCCTTTTTAGCCGTTCCCTTAAATGAGCTTTTACCTAAAGAATTAAAAACCTCATCCTTAAAATCTTGATCATCCATATCATTAACATTGATTGGTGTGTTATGATCCTTCGCTGCATCATATGCCTTTTCTACAGTAACCGCAGCAACAATTGTTCTTGCTATTTCTGACCCGGTATCAATATCTACAGTTAATCTTGTCTTATTAATATGTCTAATAAGCATCGGTGCAAGTGCACCTGCCAAAACAGCCATTATAGCTATAACAATAATTAATTCAATTAACGAAAAGCCCTTATTTCTCATTTTTCTCCCTCATATTTTAGGGGAAACTCCTTAAAAGTCTCCCCTAAAAACACTTATACTTATAATGCTATCATATCATGTACTAATTTCTTAATAGTACGTAAAGTTTTTGATCGAGTCTCTTCAGCATCCAATATAGAAAGCATTGAGCCCTTGTCAAATCTGTTCTGCATAAGTATCTCAACCCAGCTCTCTATATAACTCTTAACATATTCAACATTCTCCGGTGAACGGTTCTTCAAATTCATCTCAATGTTTTTGATATGCTCTATAACAGTAGGACCTTCATTGCCACCATTAACAGGCTTGTCATCAGACTCATCTGATAATTCAATTACCTTACCGGTTTTCGTGATAATAACCTTTTTGTTAGGCTTTGCTTCAGGCATTATCTGATCACCGTTTCTAACGATCAACAGCTCGACAACACGAACCAGACAAGCTACGCTATAAGTACATTCTGCCTCACTCTGTTTCTCTCTACCCTTAATCTTATACTGATTCCATAACCACTCTGACTTGCAAAGCATCTCTTCAATCTCTGTGTGATTGAATAATTGATTCAATGTACCACTATAAGTAGATTGTGATGACTTTCCAAATCTGACCTTTCCTGATGACTGCTCAGGTTTGTCAGTTTCATAACGCGAAGAAAGTACAATCTTATTATATGTCTCACTGAACATCTTTCTTGCCTGATTCACATCATAATCAGAGCTTAACTTTGACTTATCTTTTCCGTTAAGTCCATTACGTATAAGATCATCAGCCGCAAGGAATACAAGGTGCTTCTGTCTATCTTCGAGTAACTCCTTCAACTCGTAATTAGTCTTGCTCTTTTCAAGAATAGTATTCTTTCTAACTTTAAATGCCTTAATCTTCTCTTTGACACTAAAGAACATCTTAAGCAAAGAAGGATTAGCATTAACATAATTACCTATCCAATTAAGCTCAACATACTGATGTTCAATCTTGTTAGAGATTTCATAAACATTATAACCATCAAATATAACATTCAAGGTTGTATATAACAGATCCAAAATCTCATATTTCTCATCCCATGAACGGGTTGACAGATCCTGATTAACAAGCTGTTTGATTCCACACTCACGGAAAACAAGATTATACTCATATAAACCTTCAAAAATGTTGCTCTTATCACTAAGTGAATCGCCTGATCCAAGTATTTGAAGATTCTTCTTCATTCCCGGTTCATCTTCAATATACTTGTACACCTTCTTAACAAATGCCGAAACCTCAACCAAGAGACTGTCTATTCTCTTATTGTAGATATCCTGCTTAGATAATGCAGAAATAACTGTTCTGCTTAAAACATTGGTATACTGTGTACTCTTACAATTCTTAATAAGCTCCTTGAACTTCTCATAAACCTTCATATTATCTACAGGAATGTATTCTGCATTAAGTCCATAGAATTCAAATGCTTTATCATAATCCTTACTTCTGATATATGAATTGAAAAGTCCGATAGAAAACTGAATCTTATAGTCATTACCCACATGCGTATCTTCTACAAAATAATCATAGAGTACTTCCAAATTATTAATGTATGCCTCTGACTCTGCAATTGCAGGCGGAAGATTCAATTCCATAACAACATTAACAAGATCCATATAACCCATTACTGCCTTGTCATAAGCAGCAGGTCTGTCATCAGCGTCTGCAATCTGATAACATGTATTGATCAACAATGGTGCAACACGCTCTCCAATGAGTCTCATTGCCTCACCAAAACTATCCATCTGATACAAATAAATAAGCCATACACTATATCGATATATACCCGTTGTATTAATAATTGCATCTGTATCTGACGGATCAATATCGCCATAAACAAACTTAAATAACGGTTCAATCCATTCCTCGATCTCATATTTGCCCGGTTTCTTGATATTCTCATCAACAAACTCAGCTAATTCATAAAGCTTTGTGCATTGTGCTTTTACATCATCATCCACAAGCATAGTTGAAAGATCAAAATTATGGTCCTTAAGATAGTCAATAACTAATGCATAAAAACCTTCCTCAACCTGCTCATTCAAAAATCGGATCAACATTCCTTTGTTTGAAGATGCTGCAATAGATATGATGTTGGTATCATTACCTCCTCTAGTAACATTTGCCGGTAAATTCTGCATCGTAACGCCTCCTTATTATCAGTTGCTTTTGTGAATAGCATCATCTCACCTACAAAAATATAAATACAATAACTATTCTTGCGTGAACATGATAAATTCACCTATATAATCATATAATATCATAATGCAAATGTATTTACAACCCAATTTTAACCCAAATTTTTGTTATTTTCAGTTATTATTACAAATTATTATTGTATACTTTCTACAAAAAAGATTGCTTTTTAATGTGTATCGTATTAAAATGAATCTATATTTATATGTAAAGGAGAATGGGTATTATGGCAAAAAACAAAAAAGGCGCACTTGGGAAACTATTAGCATTAACAACTACTGCAGCAGCAATCGGCGGTGTCTGCTATGTTTTCAAAGATAAAATTGCAGAAAGTCCATTGTTCAAATCAGCTTCAGGCAAAGCTAATGACATTTACGATTCGGTTAGAAACAAATTCAACACCGAAGACGAATTCTTATTTGATGATTGGGATGACGATTTTACAGAGAATCCCGATAAAGATTCCGACAACAACACACGCGAATACACCACGATTTCTTCTGCCAAAGATTCAAAAGAAGATTCAAGTAATAAAAATGATAATGATGAGGATGCAATTCCTACAATTGATGTTAACAAGAAATCAGAAGA
>CAMHMG010000197.1 GCA_946186175.1 uncultured Clostridia bacterium
TTCTGCGCGTTTATCATATGTCAATTCTCCACCGGGTCCGCATAGTTTAAGAGCAGCTCTTTCGCAAACATTATCAACCCCTACCTGCTGCTTGACAAATTCCGACCTGTGAAAATCTCCCTCCACGCACCTTAATTCTTCAGCTGAATATGTGATAAATGAAATATCTGCTCTTTTGCTAAATGCTACAATTCCGGGTTCGTCCTTTTTCACATCAATTGATGCAATTCCTGCTATCCGGTCAAGAGATATCCCTGCCTTTTGTAAATGCTTGATAATATATCTATCAATTATATCAATTTCTTTACCTTTTCTACAGCCGATTCCAATCACATATTCCTTAGGTTTAAGAATTAAGGAAGAATTAAATTCTGCATTTTCAGAGGTTATTACCACATCAACCTCATTTAACGGCGGATAATCAACAATTTTAACATAAGAAGGTATTGTACTTTTAATATCAAAATGTCCCTGTTCTATAGATATAGTTATATCTTCACCTGATAGAACTTTTGATGAGACTTTGGCTATACCGTCCTTATCAGTAATTGTAAGCTCATTGTTCTTAGCGAATAAATCTATGGCAAATCTATTGTTGATATCCGTTGCCGTAGTTATAACAGGCTTAGCACCTGTAGCCTTACCTATAGTTGCAGCAAGCTCATTAGCACCTCCAACATGACCTGACAAAACAGGGATGACAAATTGCCCCATCTCATCCATAACCAGTACGGGAATGTCTTTTAACTTATCAGTGATATGAGGTGCAATTGCTCTTACCGCAATTCCACATGCACCTATAAATAGTATTGCATTTCTTTCCTCGAACTGTCTGCCTGACCAATCCACTATGCTGTCTTCAATATATTGGGCCAAATGGTCAGCGGAAGAATATCGTGAACATTTTGTATATATATTACAATCTATGTCACCCAATACCTTCGCAACTTTTTCCGAGAGAATAATACCCTTAGCTGTAAAGCTCATTATACTTAAAATCATAATACTCACTCACCCTTTGCCTTACGGAATTCCGTAGAAAAATCAGCAGCATACAATCTTGATTTCTGATATCCCTGATGCGTCAAAACCTCGCCCACCAATACGATGGCAGTCTTCGTTATTCCGTGTTCTTTGGCAGTATCATAAAGTGTACCTATAGTACATATATATACTTCTTCCTCCGGCCAGGTAGCCTTATATACTAATGCTGCTGGAGTATTCTTGCTGTAGCCGCCATTCACTAGTTTTTCACTTAATTCCTTAAGCATGCCGGTGCTTAGATAAATGGCCATAGATGTCTGGTGCGCGGCAAAACTTTCAATACTTTCTTTTTCGGGTACTTTTGTCTTGCCTTCCATTCTTGTGATTATTAAGGACTGCGATATTCCGGGTAAGGTATACTCCATATTGAGGGAAGCCGCCGCGCCAAAGCACGCACTCACTCCCGGGCAGCTCTCATAGCTTATGCCCAATTTATCCAGCTCGTCCATCTGCTCCCTGACAGCCCCATATATACTTGGTTCTCCGGTATGTAATCTTACAATATTTTTATTGAGTGCTTCGGATTCTTTAATAATTTCAATTACTTCTTCTAATGTCAGTTTTGAACTATCGTATATCTTACATTCTTTCTCAGCATAAACAAGTAACTGTGGGTTAACTAATGATCCTGCATATATTATTACGTCAGCCTTTTCCAATAGACGCATTCCTCTTATTGTGATCAGATCTGCTGCGCCTGTTCCTGCTCCAACAAAGTAAACCATTCTTCAACCCCCTTACTTTTTGCCAGTTCTCCATATTCATTGGTATATATAATACAATCTGTCTGTAACATTCCATTAGAACGCTTTTCCATATAATAACAGATTCGATCAGAAACCGCATCCATAACCGGTTGTAATCTGCCGCTTTTCTCCAATATACGAACCGCTTCTTCTGTTGTGACACAATCTAATATATTACGAATCATCTCGGGTTCAACATGTTCTCTTATACAGAAAGCTGAAAATATCTCCATTCTGCAATCTGCCACTTTGGAATGGGTATTCATGATGCCTCCTGCAACTTTAATTAGCTTACCGATGTGACCTGTAAGAAGCAGCTTGTTAAACCCCAATTCTACAGCCATATCAATTGTATCACCTATATAATTACTGCATTTGACACTGCGGTCAAGATCATACCTATAGGTGTTTTTCATATAATCAAGACCATAGTTGCCAGGTGAAACAGCAACATAATCAAATCCCTGAGCACGTCTTTGATTAAGCTCTACTTTGATAGTGTCAATAATTGCCTGTGTACTCATGGGTTCTACTATGCCGCTTGTACCTAAGATTGAGATTCCACCGACAATTCCAAGTCTTGGATTAAATGTACGCCTGGCCAGTTCTTTTCCGGCAGGAACAGAAATTATAACCTTAAGACTTCCTTCATAGCCTGTAAGCTTAACAACCTCAAGAACTTCTTTTTCGATCATCTGACGAGGAACGTGGTTGATTGCCGCATTACCCACGGGCTGGTCAAGTCCCGGTTTTGTAACTCTTCCAACACCCTCTCCGCCATCTATCAATATTATCTGATCCAAGTAATCTGTAAATGATACCTTTGCATATATATATGCGCCTGTAGTGATATCAGGATCGTCACCGCCATTTTTTTCAACAGCACATGAAACTTCTTTTTCACCACGGTTAATATCTTCAAGATTTGCTGTATACAATATACCTTTAGGAGTCTCTATAGTTATTTCTGTTTTAAGTTTTCCTGTAAGCAGCATAAATGTTGCTGCTTTGGCCGCTGCTGCAGCACAGCTTCCTGTGGTAAATCCGTATTTCATACAAAGCCTCTCTATCTTATAAGTTGATATATAAGAGCATTACATATAGCAGCTGCTATATTACTTCCGCCCTTTCTGCCTGCATTTACTATATACGGTATATCTGTTTCCATTATCATCTCTTTTGCGGCAACTACATTCACAAATCCGACCGGAACACCTATGATAAATGCTGGTATGTATGTATTTGTCTGAATCATATCATATAGCTTGATAAGCGCTGTCGGTGCATTACCTATCGCAAATATAACTGGCTTTTCAATCTCACTTGCTTTTTCCATGGAAACTACTGCTCTTGTAACTCCTCGTTCCTTAGCAATTCTCGCCACATCTTCATCTGCCATAAAACAATGTGCCTGACCGCCAAGCTTTGCAAGAGTCTTCTTGTTAATTCCTGAAAGAGCCATATTGGTATCAGTCACAATATCTGCACCTTTTGAAAGCAAGTCTTGTGCGATTGCCACTGCATCGGGTGAATATGTCATGGTGTGGGCGTAATCAAAGTCAGCGCTTGTGTGTATTACACGTTTTGTTACCATTTCCTGATCAACAGGGAGAACAATCCCTTTATCATTAAGCGTCTTAGATATTATCTCAAAACTTTTCTTTTCTATTTCTTCGGGCCGTAAATGTTCTATCTTCATATATGATTAAGCTCTCCTATTGCCTTTAATAATATTTCATTTTCTTTTCTCGTTTTTATTGCAATTCTGTAATATCCTTTTGATAATCCTCTAAAATTACTGCAGTCACGAATAAGTATTTCTTTGTCTAACAGTTGATCATACAACGGTTGATCAGTGTAGAACAAAAGAAAATTAGCCTTGCCCGGAATCACCTTAAAACCAAGCTTTAAAAGATTATCATTCATATATCTTCTTTCCGTGTCAACGTATTTGATGGTTTCATCAATAAAACCATTAAGTCCCCTACATGCTGATCCCGCCCTCTCGGCAAAGACTGAAATATTCCACTCCGGAAGCTGATTATTGATCGCGTTTAATATTGATGTATTACTGCTTATCAAATAACCTAAACGGACTCCTGGAATTGAATATATTTTGGTAAATGCCATAATAATTATCAGATTAGGAAATGAATCTATTTCTTTGGTCATAGACAATCCTTTATCACAGAATTCAATAAAACATTCATCCAAAACAACATATATATTTTTCATAAGACAATGTTTAAGTATTTTTAATAAACATTCTCTGCCAATCAGAGTTCCGGTCGGATTATTAGGATTGGCAAGAAACAACAGATCTACATCATCAGTTAATATAGATAATATATTTTCTTTAATACCGAAATCATTGCAATCCTTTGTTTCGTAATATATAATCTCTCCGCCATTTGCCTTAGCAGCATGCTCATACCCATAAAATGACGGTATCGGTATCACGGTTTTTTCAGGTCTTATGGCATGTATAACCGCCATAAAAAGTTCTGAAGCACCGTTTCCAAAAAGTAAATGATCTTTCGAAACAGATAACATTTCACTTACCGCATCCGCCAACTTCTCTGACGATATATCCGGATAATTACTGCAATCATTTACAGCTTCATGTAATGCGGCTTTTACCTTTTCCGGTACTCCAAGTGGATTGATATTTACTGAAAAATCATATTTAATTTGATTTGAATATATATCTCCTCCGTGAATTACCTTCATATGTTAAAAACCTTCCCGAAAAAATCTTTTTTGTTGTGCTATGTACATAGTACAATACACAATTCATCATAAACGAATTTTAAAATAATACTATAATAACACATAAGCAAGTATCAAAAAGATCAGACACATAACCTCTCCGACACATACTGTTATATACATCAAATGATTAATGCGCTTAATGTCTTCACATTCTACAGCCCTTAAAGATTCGCCGATAAAGAGCTTATCAACTGTTTTTCCAAAATAGCTTGATGGTCCAGCAAGTTTAATACCTAAGGCTCCGGCACATGCCGCTTCGGTCTGTGCGGAATTAGGACTTGAATGCTTACGGTTATCTCTCTTATAGATTTTGTAAGCATTTTTACCCGAAAAATCCTTCCCGCCAATAAATGATGCGGCTATCATGATATAAGCACTAATCCTTGAGGGAAAGTAATTTACAAAATCATCGAGCTTTGCAGCAGCCCTTCCGTAATATAAATACTTATCATTTTTATAACCTATCATAGAGTCCATGGTATTGACAGCTTTATAAGCAAAACCAAGGATAGGACCCCCAATTGCTGTATATAACATAGGCGCAATGATTCCATCTGAAGTATTTTCTGCAACAGTCTCAACACAAGCTTTGGTTACACCTTCTATATCCAAATTTTCGGTATCTCTTCCTACGATCATGGAAACTGCGTATCTCGCATCATTTAATGTTTTATCTTTAAGGCAATAATATACATTCATACTCTCGTCCTTCAAAGATTTTATTGCAAGAATCTGATAAGTCATAATTGTTTCAACGACCATTCCCAAATATCTGTTAAAACAATAAGCTGATATCAGGATAAATGCAGAAATTGTCACAGTACTTACCAAAACAATAACTACGGTTAAAATTCCTCTTTTAAATTCTTTATTATCATTTCTATTTTCTAAATTACCATTTAATCTGTTATCAATTTTTGAGATCAAACTACCAATCAATCTTATGGGATGAGGCAGAAAGTACGGATCGCCCAATATGAGATCTAATATAAAACCACAGAAAAATGCAATTATATGATACT
>CAMHMG010000198.1 GCA_946186175.1 uncultured Clostridia bacterium
CAATTGCTACTGTTGCTCCAAGTATGTTTAGTGGTATTCCATATAAGCATTTCAGAGATAAAGTAACTTTGACATTAAATTCTTTTGAGGAGAATAGAAAAGTAATTGTACCGATTGGTCAAGAACAAGAACTAAAGTTTATAAAATCTTCATCGCCCAAATTTAATGAATATTCGTATGTTCAATCTGTTGGGGATAAAGAATTAGATGAATCTGAATGGTTTGTTGGCTGTAAAAAAACAACTGATGGTGGTGTATCATTATATGGTAATTATGAAACAGATCTTAACAGTACATTAAAAGTTACAAATAAGATATTCTTTACAGTAAAATATAATGATAGTGAAGATACGGATGAAGATAAAGAGTTAGCAAGTGATTTTAAACTTACAGTAACAGATGTTTATGCAAATGAATTGAATATTACTGGGGTAGAAGGCGAAGATGCTATACCTAAAACAGAGAATGAAGATCAAGTGTTAAATATATCTGCAGAAAAAATAACCGGTGATGATCAGACAAATTCTGCTATTTTTACAGCAAGTGTCAAAACAACGCCTCTTTCAAAAGCACCTGTCTGGGGTTCTTCGGATAATAATATAATTTCCGTTGATTCTATTGACCCCAGTGACAAAAATATATTGACTGCTTTAAATGAAAGTAGTACCAGTAAGGCAAAAATTCATGTAAAAGGTGTTGGAGAGGCTAAGCTTTGGATTTCTAATGGAGTAACAGGTAAGGATGAGCTTAAGAAAGAAATTACCGTTAGAGTTAAATATCCTGTTAATCCTGAAACGACAACAATATCTGTAAAATCACTCGAATCTGATACGAATGAAAAAGGTTTACAGCTTGAAGCAGGTGGAAGTGATAAAATCACAGTAACACCCGGTTACTCAGAAGAAGGATCTCAGGCTGATAGCGCTAATAAAGCTAAAATATACTTTGAAAGTACGGAACCTTCGGTTGCTACTGTTGATAACGAGGGTAATATTAAAGTTGCAGATGAAATAGGTGAAAAAACAGAGACTGAAATTAAAATTATTGATGAAACAGGGAAGGTTATTAAGTCGATTCCTCTTAAAATTGTTGATAAAGGCTCGTTATCACCTAATATTGTTAAGATTTCACCGGAGAATAAATTAGATTTATATGCAAATGAATCTAAGAATGTTACAGCTAAGGTTTATCCTTCCGGTGCCTCTCAAGATATTGTTTGGTCTTTGGATCCAAATTCAGATGTCTTGGAGAATGATTATGCAAAAATTATTGACAATGGTAGTGGAAGCGCAACTGTTACAGCTAAGGCGCGTACTGATGGCGAAGTGAGATTATATGTTAAAGCTAAAGAAAATCCTGATGCTGTTTCAAGCATTATCTTAAATGTTTCTGTTCCTGTCACCACTTTGAAGTTCCAGAAACCATCTGCAGAAGTTGCTGTTGATGCTACTTTGGAAATTGGAATGGCTACAGAACCAAGCGAGGAATTAGCACTTCTTTATCAGCCGGCAGAAGCAAGTAATAATGCTGTCACATGGGAGATTAAGGATAAATCAATTGCTAATTTTGTTGATACTACTAATAAAGTAACTCTTTATGATGGAATTCCGGCTATTATAGGAATTAAGCAGGGAACTACAAAGCTTACTGCTACAACAGCAAATGGTAAAACTGCATCTATAGATATTAATGTATATCAGCCGCTAACTGATTTCTCAGTAGAAGAGAGTAAGACAGTACATAAGGGAGATACATTTAAGCTTAAGGTTGATAAAACACCGGCTGGCTCTAGTGAGCAGTTTGTATTTTCATCTTCTGATGAAAATATTGCAACTGTAGATTCACAAGGTAATGTAAAGGCTGTTGCTGAAGGTCAGGTTTCAATAAATGTTGCAAGAATTAGTAATGGTGAATCTAAATATTGTACCGTTACAGTTATTGAAAAAGTTAACACTATATCTATTCTTGATTCAACTATAGAAATTAATGTTGAAGGAACCTATTCGATTGGAAAAGCATCTGACGGTGAGGATGTTAAGACTGGTTATAGATTAAGTCCTAATTCATCAGATGTACCAACATGGACCTCATCTAATCCGCAAATTGCATCTGTTGAATATGAAAATGGTAATGTGACGATAAAGGGTGTCGCACCTGGTTCTGCAACTATTACAGCTACTATGTTATCGGGAGCAACAACATCAATTACTGTTAATGTAGTTTCAGTTAACACAGAACTTAAATTTACAGAAGAAAGCAAGAACGTGGCAGTTGGTACTCAGACAGCGGTAACTTTAACAAAAAATCCGGCAGAAGCAACAGAAGGTATTACCTATTCATCATCTGATGAGACGATTGCGAAGGTTGATGAGAATGGTGTTGTTACCGGTGTCGCTAAGGGTAATGCAACTATTACTGCTACAGGTAAAGTTTCCGGTGTATCAACAAGTATTACTATTAATGTAACTGTACCGGCAACAGGAGTGAAATTAGTTACAACATATGCAAGTGAGAAGAAGATTTATCTTGTGAAAGGATCATCATATCAGTTACAGTATAAGTTATTACCTGAAGATTCAACTGACACGGTTAAATACTCTACTAACAAGAAAAAGATTGCTTCGGTTTCAGAGGATGGAACAATTACAGCAAAGAAGAAGGGCAATGCAACTATAACGGTCGTAACCGAATCAGGTAAAAAAACTACTTTGAAGGTATATGTTGTCAAGAAAGAGAAGAACGCTAAGAAGATTAAGATCAAAACTTCTTCTATCAAAGTAGGACAGACTGTAAAACTCAAATATACAGTTACAGCTGCTACAACAACAAATACATTAAGTTATTCTGTTAATAAACCTAATATTGCTGAAATTGATGAGTATGGTTATATAACAGGTCTTAAGAAGGGTAAAGTTAAAGTAACTGTTACAGCAAGCAATGGTAAGAAAAAGACAAAAACAATTAAGGTCAAATAATATCGGATAAGTATAATAATTAAAAGAATTTTTTGAAGTTTTTGAGGGGATATTTGGTTGCAAATATCCTCTCTTTATGTTATCATGAAAAACAGATTGCGTGATGATAGGGGAAGACTGCCCTTTCATACGTAAAATTTTAAACGGAGGATTTTTATTATGTCAAAAAAAGTTGTTTTAGCTGGCGCTTGTCGTACAGCAATCGGAACCATGCTCGGTTCATTATCTACAACCCCGGCTGCAGAGCTCGGTGCAATCGTTATCAAGGAGGCTTTAAGCCGTGCAGGTGTTCCTGCTGATCAGGTTGATCATGTATATATGGGTTGTGTAATTCAGGCTGGACTTGGTCAGAATGTTGCACGTCAGGCTACTCTTAAGGCAGGACTTCCTGTTGAGTGTCCTGCTGTTACGGTTAATGTTGTTTGTGGTTCAGGTCTTAACGCTGTTAATATGGCCGCACAGATGATTCAGGCCGGAGATGCAGATATCGTTGTTGCAGGTGGTATGGAGAACATGTCAATGGCACCATATGCACTTCCTAATGCAAGAAGCGGTTACAGAATGACATGGCCAAGCCAGAGCAAGGGTGCAATCATGGATACAATGGTTAATGATGCACTTTGGGATGCATTTAATGATTATCACATGATCCAGACAGCTGACAATGTAGCAGAGCAGTGGGGACTTACAAGAGAAGAGCTTGATGAGTTTGCTGTTAAGAGTCAGGCTAAGGCTTGTGCTGCAAGAGCAGAGGGCAAGTTCAAGAGAGAGATCGTTCCTGTTGAGGTCAAGAAGAAGAAAGAGACAGTTATCTTTGATACTGATGAAGGACCACGTGAGGGAATTACAGCTGAGAAGCTTGCCGGTATGAGAGCAATCAATCCGGGTGGATATGTTACTGCAGGTAATGCATCAGGAATTAATGACGGTGCAGCAGCAGTTGTATTGTTAAGTGAAGAAAAGGCTAAAGAGCTTGGAGTTAAGCCTATGGCTACATTTGTTGCAGGTGCACTTGCAGGTGTTGATCCTTCAATCATGGGTGTTGGTCCTGTTGCAGCAACTAAGAAGGCTATGGCTAAGGCTGATTACAAGATTGAGGACTTTGATGTAATCGAGGCTAATGAGGCATTTGCAGCTCAGTCTGTTGCAGTTGGTAAGGATCTTGGAATTGATGTTGACAAGCAGCTTAATCCGCGTGGAGGTGCTATAGCACTTGGACATCCTGTTGGAGCATCAGGAGCACGTATTCTTGTTACACTTCTTCATGAGATGGAAGATATGGATGCTAAGAAGGGTCTGGCTACACTTTGTATCGGTGGCGGTATGGGTTGTGCTACTATCGTTGAGAGATAAGAAGAGAATCTGGTCTAAGACGTACAAGCGCACTAAGTGAATAATTGTGAGCTTAGTGCGCTGTATAATAATTTTGACATGATAATTATATAAAGGAGATTAATTCAATGGAATTTATCACATATGAGCAGGATGGATTTGTTGGTGTTATTACCATCAATCGTCCCAAAGCACTCAATGCACTTAATTCACAGGTGCTTGATGAGTTAAATGAAACTCTTGATTCAATTAACCTTGATAATACAAGAGCTCTTATTCTTACAGGTGCCGGAGATAAGTCTTTTGTTGCCGGTGCAGATATTGGTGAAATGTCAACACTTACCAAGGCAGAGGGTGAGGCTTTCGGTAAGAAGGGTAACGATGTATTCAGAAAGCTTGAGACATTCCCTATTCCTGTTATTGCAGCTGTTAATGGTTTTGCACTCGGTGGAGGATGTGAGATTTCAATGAGCTGTGATATCAGAATCTGTTCTGAGAATGCAATTTTTGGTCAGCCTGAGGTTGGACTTGGAATCACACCGGGATTTGGTGGTACTCAGAGACTTGCACGTTTGGTTGGCGCAGGTATGGCTAAGCAGATGATCTACACAGCAAGGAATATTAAGGCTGATGAGGCATATCGTATCGGACTTGTTAATGCCGTATATCCTGCTGATGAGCTTATGGAGCAGGCACGTAAGATGGCAGCAGGAATTGCAGCTAATGCACCTATTGCAGTACGTAACTGCAAGAAGGCTATCAACGATGGTTTGCAGGTTGATATGGATCAGGCTATCGTTATTGAAGAGAAACTTTTTGGTGACTGTTTCGAGACAGAGGATCAGAAGGCAGGAATGAGCAACTTCTTAGAGAAGGACAAAGAGAAGAAACTTAAAGTTGTTCCTTTCCAGAACAAATAAGATTTATATGGGTATAGGAGGTTGAATACCTCATTCGTTGCCTTGAGGCGACAGCCTCTCATATATGAGAGGAGAAATACAAAACAACAAATAGGAGGATACAAGCATGAAGGTAGGCGTAATTGGCGCAGGTACCATGGGACAGGGAATTGCTAAGGCATTCGCTATGGTTGATGGCTATGAGGTAGCTCTTTGCGATATTAAGCAGGAGTGGGCTGATGGCGGAAAGGACAAGATTGCTAAAGGATATGCAAGACTTGTCGAAAAAGGAAAAATGACACAGGAGCAGGTAGATGGTATTCTTTCAAGCATCACTGCAGGTCTTAAAGAAGATCTTTGTGCAGATTGCGATTT